>NZ_JAIWNS010000115.1 GCF_020216685.1 Methanospirillum hungatei
AAAAAGTATGGATATTGCAAAGGAACTCCTCATGAAAGGTGAGGATATGGTCAGGATCATACGAAAAGAGGTAAAGCAGTGACCGTCTGTGTTATCCTCGCAGCCGGTGAAGGAAAACGGATGAGGCCGCTCACCGGTTCCAGGCCAAAAGTCATGCTTCCGCTTGCCGGCAGACCAATGCTTGAACACCTGCTCAATGCGGTGATGGATGCCGGAATAACCGAATTTATCTTTGTCGTCGGGTATGGTGAGGCATCAGTCAGGAACTATTTTGGTGACGGCACGTCCAGAGGGATCTCAATCAGGTATGTGACCCAGAAACGGCAGCAGGGAACCGGCGATGCCCTGATGACAGTCAGGCCACATGTCCATTCGCAGTTTCTCCTGTTAAACGGGGACATGGTCCTGCACTCTGATGATATAAAAGCCATCTTAAAGACTCCGGCCCCGGCCATGGGTGTGTTCACATCATCTCATCCACAGGATTATGGAGTGGTAACTATGGACGGGGAGATCATCACCGGTCTTGAGGAGAAGTCCCTTCACCCGAAAAGCGACCTTATCAATGCCGGCATGTATCTGTTCGAACCAGGGATTTTTGAAGAACTTGAAACCATCAGGCCCTCACCCAGGGGAGAACTAGAGCTGACCGATGCTCTCATGACGTATATTAAGGATAAGACACTCCGTGGGGTTCGCCTTGGATTCTGGGCAGATATGGGATCACCCTGGGATCTCCTGGAGGTTCATGAAGAGATGATGAAAGAGATCATTCCTGAACATCTGGGAGTTATTGAAGAAGGCGTCATCATCAAGGGAGATGTTCAGATCGGACCAGGAACCGTGATCATGTCAGGCTCATACCTGGAAGGTCCGTGTATCATTGGATCTGACTGTAAGATCGGCCCGCATGCCTATATCCGGCCTGGAACGGCGATCGGGAATGCCTGCCATATCGGACATAGCTCAGAGATAAAAAACTCAATCATCATGGACAAGACCAATGTCCCCCATTTCTCCTATGTCGGAGACAGTGTCATCGGGAGTGGTTGTAACCTTGGAGCAGGGACGAAAATTGCAAATCTCCGTCATGATAAAGGGACCATCATCATCGGAGGAACTGATACCAGAAGAAGAAAATTCGGTGCGGTTATCGGTGATGATGTCCTCTTTGGCATAAACTGTTCGATTAATGTCGGATCAGTCATCGGAAACCACTGCAGAATCGGTCCGCATGCCCTGGTTGAAGGGAGACATGACGATCATACGGTGATTCGCCGATGAGTCTGCAGGCAGTCATCCTGGCAGCCGGGGAAGGGGTCCGGCTCCGCCCGCTCACGCAGAACAAACCAAAAGCTCTTATCCCGGTCGCCAATAAGCCGATTATTGAGCATACTATCCTGTCACTTCTGGAAGCGGGGATACGGGATATTATCGTCGTGGTAGGGTATCGGAAAGAGCAGGTGATGCGGCATCTGGCACATCTCAGTGTGCCGGTCATGATCGTACAGCAGCCCGAACAACTTGGCACAGCCCATGCACTCCTCTGCGCACGTGACCGGATTGCAGACGACGTTCTGGTCCTTCCCGGAGATAATTATATCGATCCTGACTCTATCAGGGATATCGCCAGAATAAAAAACTCCCTGTTATACACTACACACCGGCAGCCGTCAAACTTCGGGGTTGTCACCATAGAAGATGATACGGTTACCAGTATCACAGAGAAACCTGTTCTCGCAAGCAGGATGACCGTCAGTTGCGGAGTGTATCACCTGGGATCTGAGCTCCTCGACAGAATGAAGGCTCAAAGTCTTAGTGAGGCAATCGATGCGGAGATTCGATCAAATACCCGAATTATTGCAGTAAAAGCTCATTCCTGGCAGGATGCTATCTATCCGTGGGATCTCCTTGTTATGAATGATCGTCTCCTGCCGTTTATTTCTCAGGAAAAATCGGGAATTATCAGTTCATCAGTCATCATGCAGGGAAAGGTCTCCATTGGATCCGGAACTAAAATCGGCCCTGGAGCCGTTATAACCGGACCGGTAATCATCGGAGAGGACTGCACCATCGGACCGCATGTTGTCATTGAACCGGGAACCAGTATCGGATCCCGGGTGAAGATCGAACCATTCACTGTCATTCGAAGATCGATCCTCATGGATGATGTCGTTATCGCATCCCATAGCAGCATTTCAGGATCAGTCATCGGAGAGGGATGCACTCTTGGAGAGTATACATCAGCAGTGTATGCCAGTGGGTTTATTCCATCAGAAGACACTGCAATCCGTGCTGGATGCGGGGTTATCATGGGAAATGGTGTGTTTTGCAAGCCGTCAGTTATGTTTGAGAATACTATCGTCGGCAATGAGGTAACCATTGAGGGAAGAACGGATCTCAGGTTCTCCAGTACCCGGATTCCGGATAAAACCCGGGTGATATAGGATGTGTGGCATTGTCGGGTATGCCGGATATCGGCGTGCTGCCCCAATCCTGCTCCAGGGTCTTCGAAGACTGGAGTATCGGGGATATGACTCCTATGGGATTGCAACCCTTGCATCTGAGGTATGTGTCCACAAAAAGGCCGGAAAAGTCTCTGACCTTCCAGATTCACAGGGGATGTTACAGGGAACCATCGGAATTGGTCATACCAGATGGGCAACTCATGGTATTCCGTCAGATATCAATGCACATCCACACCAGGACTGCACCGATAAGATTGCGGTTGTTCATAACGGAATAATTGAAAATTATGCACAATTAAAACGGGACCTTATCGGAAGAGGGCATACCTTCCGCTCGGAGACCGATACCGAAGTGATTGCACACCTGATTGAGGAGGCATATACAGGTGATCTGCTTGAAGCGGTCAGGAAAACCCTCCCGCTCCTGACCGGATCCTATGCATTACTAATTATTTCAGCAGGTGAAGACCGGCTCATAGCTGCACGAAATCAGAGCCCCCTGGTTCTTGGCATAGGAGACGGGGAGGTTTTTGCTGCATCAGATATCACACCACTTCTTGAGTATACCTCACGGGTCATTTACCTTGATGATGGTGATATTGCAGAACTCAAACCAGACTTATATTCGGTTTACTTTGGGGATAGTCCTGCAGAACGTGAGATCAAAGAGATCACCTGGACACCAGACACGGTGCAGAAAGGGGGATTTGCCCACTACATGCTCAAGGAGATCTTTGAACAGCCGGATGCCATCCACCGGGCGGTTCACGCCGTTTCTGATGAGACCCTGCCATCCTCTCTCCGTCAGGCTTCCTCTATTACCGTTGTGGCATGCGGGAGCTCGTATCATGCCGGGATGATATTCCGGTACCTTATTGAACCGGCATGCGGCATCCCGGTCAGACTGGAGCTGGGTTCTGAATATAAGTATACCCCGGTTCCGTTCAGCGATGTGATCATCGGTATATCACAGAGTGGTGAAACCGCAGATACACTTTCAGCAATTCGGAAAGGAATCTGTAATAATGTGAAAACCGTTGCGATAACCAACGTTCTTAATAGTTCTATCACCCGGAGTGCCCATGACACCATCCTGATGCATGCCGGCCCTGAGATCAGTGTTGCTGCTTCAAAATCATTCATCGCCCAGGTAGGAGTTCTTATGCAGATTGTGAATATCCTCTCAGGGGGACGATGTCATGACATCCTTGACCATGCGAGATATGCAATAGAGCAGGTTCTCCTGACCGATCTGACCGAGGCGGTGGATCTCTGCAGTAAGGCAGAGCATCTCTTTTATGTCGGACGGGGGGTGTTTTATCCGGTCATGATGGAAGGGGCGCTGAAGATGAAGGAGATCTCCTATATCCATGCCGAGGCGTATGCTGCCGGAGAACTCAAACACGGCCCGTTCGCTCTCTTATCCCCCGGTACTCCGGTAATCGCCATATGTACCCCCGGACCTGCTTACGAGGTCATGCTTGGAAATATGAAAGAGATGAAGGCCAGGGGGACACCTATTGTTGCATTTGGAAATGAAGACGACGGGGATGTCAGGGATATTGCAGATGTAGTAATCCCGCTTCCAAAAGCACATATGTGGACTCAGGTTCTGACATCTACCGTGCTCTTACAACTGCTTGCATATCATACCGCAAACCGGCTGGGAAGAGAGATTGATATGCCGAGAAATCTTGCAAAGAGTGTTACCGTAGAATGAAAAAAAACACTCACCCTGTTATTTCTGTTATTGGCCCATCGACCAGATTTTTATCAGGTATCAGTTATTATACTATCAGACTCTGCAATGCCCTGTCTGAAAAAAGTGCAGTCAATGCAGTACTATTTCGGAATATGCTCCCAAAACGGCTTTTTCCGGGATGGAAGCGAGTGGGTGTCACCACTAGTTCTGTCAGCTTTTCAGATACCGTAGATGTCGCTGAAGTTCTTGACTGGTATAATCCTTTTTCATGGGCAACAGGGGCTCAGAGGATCAGGAGATCGGATGTGATCATCCTTGAATGGTGGACATCCAGTGTCGTGCACATG
Source organism: Methanospirillum hungatei (assembly GCF_020216685.1). Taxonomy (GTDB): domain Archaea; phylum Halobacteriota; class Methanomicrobia; order Methanomicrobiales; family Methanospirillaceae; genus Methanospirillum; species Methanospirillum hungatei_B. The sequence continues at coordinate 4,518 of NZ_JAIWNS010000115.1, forward strand.
TTCCTTGCCCTGCTCCTGCTCTCCGGTAGGAAAGCCAGGATACTCATTGAATTTCATGAAGTAGTAGATCCCCTGGAGTACGCCATCCTTCCGCTCCGGATGTACGCAAAGGCGATGGGGAGGATCATCCGGCGAAAGGCGGACAGGTTTATTGTTCACTCAGAGCATGACCGGAAGCTGATCGCATCCCAGTACAGGATTGATCCATCGAGGATTGTGGTAATCCCTCATGGACTCTATGATCAGTATCCGATAATGAAGAAAGAAGAGAGTACATTACAACTGGGAGTCCAGGGTAAATGTGTCCTGTTATTCTTCGGTCTGCTTAGACCATACAAGGGTGTATCTCATCTTATTCAGGCATTTGAAAAACTCCCTTCTTATCTCCTTGAGAAGACCGTCCTCATTATTGCCGGGGAGGCCTGGGAAGATCAGGAGTCTCTTGATCGTGTCAAAGAATCGCCAGTCTCTGACAGGATCATTCTTGAAAACCGGTATATTTCAGATGAGGATATTCCGGTATTTTTTTCTGCCGCAGATCTCCTGGTGCTTCCCTATACCCGTGCCTCCCAGAGCGGGGTAGCTCATATCGGCATTGCATACGGCCTTCCCATACTGGCGACAGAGGTGGGAGGACTTGTGGAAAGCCTTGGATCCTACGCAGGGACCAGATTTGTCAGGCCTGGTGATAATGACGGACTGGCTGAGGCAATGACAGATCTGATACTCCACAAAAAGCAGGACCGGTATGATCCCCCTGAGGAGATGAGATGGAACAGGATTGCAGAGAGGTTTATGAACGAGATAATCAATCCCGTTTGGGAGAAGATATGAGAATTGCAATCCTTTCCTGCGTGGATTTTAAAATTCCAGGGGGTGCTGAGCGGTTCTTTATTGATATGGCACGGGCATTGAATGCAACCATCGTCTGTTTGTCGGTCAGTGATGATTTGTGCACCATATATCCTGACGCTGCACAGGTCAGATTCTTTCCTCTTCATAAAACACTTCCTGACGAACCTCTTCGCCAGATTGCAGGGATGAGATTGTTTAAAAAAATCAGCCTGGATTACGACTTTTTCATTGCCACCGATGATATGACTCTCCGGTTTTTGTCAGAGGAGATCCCGCATATGTACATGATGCTGACACCGCGACGTGCATTGTATGATATGTACTACCCTACCCTGGCATCTATGCCGTTTGGAAAACGAGAGATTTTCATGATAATCCTGGGCATATTCCGGTTCCTTGACCGAAGGTTTGTAAAAAAGCATGTCAGATCAATTGCCGGTATCTCCCATACCGTCAGAACAAGGATCTGGAAGGCATATCAAAAGCCTGCAACGGTCATCTACCCGCCCATACATCTGGAAAAATATCAGAACCTGGGATATGGTGATTACTGGCTTTCGGTCAGCAGGATTGATAAATGGAAGAGGATTGACCTGCAGCTTGAGGCATTCCGCCTTCTGCCGGATAAAAAACTTGTGATCGCGGGTAAGATATATCCGGATTATGAACATCTTGTTCATGAAGCCCCGCAAAATGTCACTTTCCTTGGCCCGGTGCCTGATGAGGAACTCCTGACCCTGTATGGCAGATGCAGAGGGTTTCTCACAACCGCTATTGATGAAGATTACGGACTGACCCCACTTGAAGCAATGGCCTGTGAAAAGCCGGTGGTTGCTGTGTATGAAGGGGGGTACCAGGAGACCGTTGCAGATGGATATACCGGTTTTCTGGTTGCACCACATGCTGCGGATATTGCCAAAGCCATCAGGGATGTGGATACTGATCCCTCCCGGTTCGGGCATGAGGCACGAAAGAGAGCAGAACTTTTTGATTACAAGATATTTAAGGAACAAATTGAAACGTATGTGCATACCTGCTTTGAGGAATATACATCAGAAAAAGACCAGGGGATCCATGGGGAGTACGAGTGAATGAATTGGAATGATAAGAATGTACTGATCACCGGCGTCAGTGGATTTGCCGGTTCATATCTTGCCCGGGATCTTCTGGATAAAGGAGCCCGGGTCTATGGCATGGTGCGAAGGCGGTCAGATGGCACCATACCAAAGAATGTGTCACAAAAGAAGATTGAACGGGCAATTACCTACGTTGAGGCAGGTCTTGAAGACCTGACCGGTATCGCAAATGCAATTGATTGTGCAGAACCGGATTACATCTTTCATCTGGCCGCCCAGTCATTTGTCCCAAGATCCTTCTCCCATCCTCTTGAGACTGCCCAGATAAACGGTCTTGGAACAAACAATCTGCTTGAGGCGGTCAGGATGAAAGGAGCAGACCCGGTGCTGGTCTTTGCGGGAACCAGTGAAGAATACGGGCTTGTTATCAGCTCTGATGAACAGTATACCAGACTGAAAGAGAAATACGGGAATATCTTCCCTGAACCGGATACGATCCCAGAACTCCCGATCCATGAAAATAACCCGCTCAGACCCATGTCTCCGTATGCGGTCTCCAAGGTATATGGGGATTATCTCTTCAGGAATTATTTCTACACCTATGGTCTGAAAGGAATTGTATCACGGGCTTTTAATCATGAGGGGGCCGGACGGGGTATTCAGTTTGTAACCTCAGTTATCACCAGCCAGGTCAGTCATTTCAGGTGTAATGAGGCGGATAAAATTACTATCGGGAATGTGAATGCATTTCGTGACTGGTCACATATTGATGACATCGTGCATGGATATGAGATCCTTGCCATGAAAGGAAAACCCGGGGATGTCTATAACCAGGGATCAAACAGAACCACATCAGTTCTCAGTTACATACTCCACAGCATTGAGGCATGTGGTATGCCGGTCCAGGAGATCTGCACGACCAGAACTGGAAAGTGCCTGAAAGATCCCCTGGAGCCTGACAATGAGGCACTATTTGGTGCACATTTTGAGAAATCAAAAGTTGACCGGATGATACTTGACGGCACTCTGGATTTCGGACCACAGGATGGGGGAATTCTTGTCAGGACTCCTGAAAAGACAATTCCTGTTGAATTTGATCTGGAGCGGTTCAGACCATCTGATGTCCCGATTTTGTTTGCTGATATCAGAAAGATCGAACAATTAGGGTACGAAGTCAGGTACCAGATTAGAGACATTGTACAGGATCAGATGAATTTCTATATGGACCCGGAGAACAGATGTAGTATTCATACAATTGATCGAGCGTGATGAGATGGAATATTCAAGATATCTAAAACCCTTTACTCTCATATTAGGAGCAATAGTTCTCCTCATTACCTTTTTTTCATTTATTATCAGAACTCTTCCTGCATACTCAGGAAATACCGATGTGCTGATGTTTGTCGGAATGGATGACCCGACCTATCAATTACGCAGGATTGAACAGATTATCGCAAACTATCCGAATGTTGCCTGGTTTGATCCGATGACCTACTTCCCGTTCGGACAACCCATGCACTGGGGACCACTCTTCCCCTTCCTCGGAGCCACCATCTGTCTGATCACCGGGGCTGCCACCAGAACGGAGATCATCTCTGTTTCACTCTTCCTTCCCTGTGTGATGGCAGCACTTCTGGTCCCGGTCATCTACCTCCTGGTGAGCAGGGTTGCAGACTGGAAAGCGGGGCTTGCAGCAGCATTCTTCATCGCCATTGTGCCAGGGCAGTTCTTCTTTAGATCCTTTTACGGGTACCTGGATCATCATGCAGGAGAAGTCTTTTTCAGCACGCTCTTTTGTCTGTGTTATATTACTGCACTCGTTTACAGCAGAAAGCATCCGGTCGATCTCAAAGACAAGGAGACCTGGAAGATTCCCATATTCCTTGGAATTTTATGTGGAATCACCTATGTCCTCGGACTTGCCCTGATGCCAACCATGTTATTGTTCGCCCTTATCGTCGGGATGTTCACCCCGGTCTGGTTTATTATCCAGCGGTACATCGGGCATCTGGGAGCATCGGCTCTGGTCATTAATTCGGTAACGTTCCTCGTCGCAATCATCGGATTTTTCTTCATCGGTGTGCATTCAGAAGGAGGACTCAATTATTACACCATCGGGCATCCAATAGCCTATACTCTCCTGATTCTGGCAAATGTTCTCCTCTTTGGATTTTCTTATCAGCTTCGGGACAAGCCCTACTGGTACTATGTCGGCGCCATTATCGGAGTTTCCATTCTTGGCATTATTGCCCTTGCAGTTATCCTTCCTGACCTGTTTGCATACATGATGGCAAATGCCAATGCATTCTTTGGTTCTGATGATATTCACTGGAAGACGATTCAGGAAGCACGACCATGGAGCTTTGATGATGCGTGGAGGACATTCCAGTATAGTCTTCTCCTCTTTGGCGCCGGAGCAGCGGTTCTCCTGTACCGGATCAGAAAAGAACTCTGTCCGTCCCATGCGTTTACCCTTATCTGGGCTGTCGTTATCTTTTACGCAACCTGTCAGCATATCAGATATGAGTACTACCTGGCAGTACCGGTTGCCATACTGGCAGGAATTGCCGTAGGATTTGCTCTTGATATCATTCGACTTCCCTTCGGACAAAAGCCTGAAACCTCACCAATGGATGAAGACCATCAGTCTGGTAAGAAAAAAGCAGGGAAAAGCCATGACATCTCACGGGGGAGATCCGGGTACCCATCAGGATCAGTGAAGGCAGGATCATATCTATTCCTGGCGATTATTCTCATTCTGGCTCTTCTCTTCTCATATCAGGCCCTAGGACGGGATCTCATGATGGGGGCATACAACTTAAACCCGGACTGGAGAGAGGCCACTGAATGGATGAACAAGAACACCCCTGATCCGGGGGTTGATTATTTTGCAATCTATGATGAGAAGAATTTTACCTACCCGGATAGTGCCTACGGGGTCATGTCATGGTGGGATTATGGACATATCATTACGTACCTTGGAAAACGAATGCCCAATGCAAATCCCTTCCAGTACGGGGTGAACGGACCGAACGGATCTGCCAGGTTCTTCATGACGAAGAATGAGAGTGAGGCAGACCAGATACTTACCAATCTGAGGACAAAATATGTCATCACCGACTATGAGATGGATACCGGGAAATTCTGGGCCATGTCTACCTGGGATGATCCTGAGGTCGGTGTGTATCCCTACCAGCGGACCTTCATCTTTCCAAGTCCGGATGATCCAAAATCGGGAGTAAACTACCCGCTTCTCACCAATGAGTACTATCAGACGATGATCTCCCGTCTCCATAACTTTGACGGCACCTATACCGAACCAGGCAATGTGTACTTCCTGCGGTACATGAAACCCTCGGCTTCGGGCCTTAATGCACCGGTTGTCGTTGATGGAGGGCAGACGAACTATACTACAGGAAAAGCCCTTGTGAACTCATTTAATGCACAGGAAAATCCCCAATACGATGTCATCCTGGCCAACTTCGGATACACGGATCCGGTAGAGCCGGTCCAGGCACTCAGTCATTACCGGCTCATCTTTGAGTCAAGTACCAGGACCACTCCTGCAGATATGCATGATCTACGGTATGTGAAGATCTTCGAGCATGTGAAAGGGGCACAGATACCTGGTGAGGGCATGCTGGAGTTACCGGTTAAGACAAACACCGGGCGGGAATTTATCTACCGGACACAGAGTGTCAACGGTACCTTTACTGTGCCGTATCCGACAGAGACAACCGTCGGTGCGATTACAATCCCAGAAAAGTACCGCAACACAAAAACCGGAGCTGAATACCAGGTCACAGAAAAGCAGGTATCAGAGGGACAGAGCATTTAATATGTGCAGAGGAATAGGGAGAGTATGAATCTGGAGAACCTTAAGGCCGGAGCGTTTGTGCGGTATCCTCGCACCGGAACCTCCGGAACAATCACACGGCTGGTAGACAAGAACGGGAGGCGTTTTGCTGAACTGGATTCAACCGGCCTGTTATACCGGCTTGACCAGTTGATTCCTGCTGAATCTGTCCAGAAGAATGAGCGTGAAATTGACCGGGATGAACAGCTTGCACGGCTGGAGCAGGAAAGAAGTCAGGTTGAGAAAGAAGCAATGGAAGAACCACCAAACCTGGATGGTGCCTGCGCCGGAGCAGGATAATACAGGTAGATGAACACCGGTTTCAGGTGCATATGAACATGATGGGGAACGCACCTGTTCCTGCTCTGCGGTTATGGCTATAAGTATGATCCGATGGAAATACGTAAGGAGGTTGAATAGCTGGTGCCAGAAGAACTGATTCCAAATACTAATATTGGTGTGGTCGGTCATGTTGACCATGGCAAGACCACACTGGTAAATACCCTCACCGGCGTCTGGACTGACAGACATAGTGAGGAGATGAAACGGGGCATATCTATCAGACTTGGATATGCAGATGCTGTCTTTTACCGGTGCAGAAAATGCCGGGGGCCTGAGGGACTGACGACAACCCCGGTCTGTACGAGGTGTGACAGTGAGACAGAACCTGTTCGTGCTGTTTCTTTTGTGGATGCACCCGGACATGAAACGTTAATGGCAACCATGCTCTCAGGCTCTGCCCTGATGGACGGTGCCATGCTGGTGATTTCAGCAGCTGACCGGTGCCCGCAGCCCCAGACAAAAGAACACCTTATGGCTCTTGAACTGGTCGGGATTAAGAAAATTGTCATCGTCCAGAACAAGATCGATGTGGTCTCCCATAAGGAAGCAATCCGCAATTATGAGGAGATTAAGGCTTTTGTCAAGGGAACGATAGCGGAGAATGCGCCAATCATACCGGTATCAGCACAAAAAAATATCAATATCTGGGCACTTATTCAGGCTCTTGACGAAGTCATTCCAGAGCCGTCACGCCATCCGGAGGCTGATCCGGTCATGCTCATCGCCCGTTCATTTGATGTGAACCGGCCAGGATGCAGCTGGAAGGATGTCAAAGGTGGCGTTGTCGGGGGTTCTCTTATCAGGGGTCTTATTGAGGATGGTGCCGAGATTGAGATCCGGCCTGGTATCCAGAACCAGGTGGAGAACAAGACCAAGTGGGAGCCTATCATCACCAAGGTGACAGAGATCCATAAAGGACAGAAGAAAGTCCATGTTGCAACTCCCGGAGGTCTCCTTGCCATCGGTACAAAACTCGACCCCGCGATTACCAAAAGTGATATGCTTGCCGGACAGGTCCTTGGTCATGTCGGAAAACTCCCCCCGGTCTGGGAGAAGATGTGGTTCTCAGTAAAACTTATGGAGCGGGTTGTCGGCTCAAATAGTGAGGTTTCCATTGAACCACTCAAACAGCGCGAGCCTTTGATGCTCTCTGTCGGGACTGCTGTAACAGTCGGTCTGGTGAGCAATACCCGGAAAGATGCAGCTGAAGTCGTTCTCAAACGGCCGGTCTGTGCCAGCATCGGGTCACCTATCGCTATCAGCAGGCAGGTTGGTGGACGGTGGCGACTGATCGGGATGGGAACGCTGATCGAGTGACCATCCTTATCGACACCAATGCCTTTCTCATGGCATCGCAATTCAAGATAGACCTCCTTGATGAACTGAAATGGATGCTCGGCTCGGTCAGAATGGTTGTGCCGGAGATCGTGATCAGGGAACTTGAAGGACTGGCACGGGGAAAAGGGAAACATGCAGCATCGGCACGTCTCGGACTCCTGTTCGCACAGAAATGTGAGATCATTGCATCATCAGGACAAGGCACTCCGGACGAACAGATACTGATGAGTGCAAAGGATCTCCGGTGTGGTGTGGTCACCAATGACCGGAGACTTCGTGATCAGGTTCTGGATGTCGGCCTCCCTGTTGTCAGCCTTGCAGGAAAACAGAAATTAGAGTTGATTCGGAGATAAGAGAATGTATTACCGGTTGGAACTGATTGACAAGGTGCGGGTTCCTCCTCACCGGCTTGGGGAGGATCTCACAACTGTCATTCTGGATGTGCTGCAGGAGCAGCTGGAAGGAAGTATCGACAAGGAGATCGGGATTTTCATCGCCGTTACCAAGGTTCTCCGGATTGGAGAAGGGGAGATGGTCCCTGGAGACGGTGCGGTCTACTATGATGTAGACTTTGAAGGTCTGGCTCTTCGGCTTTCCCTTCAGGAGATTATTGAAGGTATTGTAGTAGAAACCACCAGTTTTGGTGCGTTTGTCAGCCTTGGACCGATTGATGCGATGCTTCACGTGAGTCAGATATCTGATGAATACATCAGTTATGATGAGAAGAACTCGCAGCTGATCTGTCAGGATTCTGGTCGTCATCTTGGTGTCGGGTCTCTTGTCAGGGCACGGGTTGTCACCCTGAGTCTGAATGAACGTGAACCTCGTGAAAGCAAGATTGGTCTTACCATGCGACAGGCAGGTCTTGGGAACCTTGTCTGGCTTGAAGAAGACATGAAGAACGAACAGAAAGAGAAGAGTGCGGTGTAAGCATGGCGAGCGGAAAGAAGAAACAACATATGGTCTGTCGTGACTGTCACCGGGTTGTTGAAGGAACCTCCTGCTCCATCTGTGGAACCTCCAATCTTACCGCAGACTGGACCGGATACCTGGTCATCATCGATCCGGAGCATAGCGAAGTGGCCCGCCGGATGAATATCACCCTCCCCGGAAGATATGCCCTTAAGGTCCGTTGATGCGAATTCTTCCTGCCCGGCACCGCCAGTTATTTAAAGAACCATTTGGCACCCTTTTTCACTCTTTTGAGGAAGTTCTCAAATTTTTACCAGGAAGACCTGTATTTAGTGTTGGTGATGTCGTCACTGCAAATCTTCTCAGGGCCGGCCGGCCTCCGGAGGTTGCGGTTGTGGACGGGCATACCATGCGTCAGCCATATCCGGGAGTGACCATCCCTGAGTATCATCAGCTGTTGGTAAAAAACCCGGCTGGCGGTCTTACCGAAGACCTGATCGATGCAACACAGGTTGCAGCATCTCGTCAGGGGACGGTTATTCAGGTTGAAGGAGAAGAGGATCTGGCAGTTGTTCCGCTGGCAATGCACGCGCCTCTGGGAACTGTCATTCTCTATGGCCAGCCAGGAGAAGGAGTCGTTTTACTCTCAATTACCCCGGCAATGAAGAAAAGGGCAGAAGAGCTGTTCACCTGTTTTGAAGAGGTCAGCACCCCGACTGCGCGCGAGGTATTTAACATCTGACAGGTAACCTAATACGGATCTCTATGGAGATTACGATTACTTCACAAACAGAGAATGTGCTGTTAAACCGGAAAGAGATCGGGTTTAGCATCACATTTACCGGAGCAACCCCGTCACGTAAGATGGTCCATGCGAAACTTGCAGCAATGCTCAACGCACCAAAGGATCAGCTGGTGATCGGATCCCTTCACAACCGTTTTGGATTAACTGAAATTACAGGCGATGCACGGGTCTACACTTCAGCTGAATACCTGAAGAAGATCGAACCGGAGTATATCCGAAAGCGTGGTATGGCCGGAGAACAAGAAGGCAACGCAGATGCTCAGGATGCACCGTCCGGTGACGCTGCGGAGGCATCATAAGGGGGACGATGAAATATGGCAGCAAAAAAAGCAAAAAAATCAGAGAAGGCCGCAGTCAAGCGGTCAGCATATTTCAAGGTTGAAGGAAAGAGTGCAGTTCCTCAACGCAGGTACTGTCCCCGATGTGGTCCGGGCGTTTTCATGGGTGAACACAAAGACCGTGTTACCTGTGGAAAGTGTGGATACACTGAGTTCAAGAAGTAACCCTGATGAAGATCGGACCGGTACTGGGGATCGAGGGAACTGCCTGGAACCTCAGTGCTGCTCTTTTTGATGATGACCTCATAAAACTGGTCTCTCATCCCTACAAACCTGTGCAGGGCGGTATACATCCGCGTGAAGCAGCCCAGCATCATGCATCCGTCATTACCAGTGTCATTGAAGAGGTACTGAAAGGAAATCCGACTCCGGTAGCTGTGGCTTTTTCTCAGGGGCCAGGTCTTGGTCCATGCCTTCGGATTGTCGGAACCGCTGCCCGGGCACTTGCATTATCCTTTGATGTTCCACTCATCGGGGTAAATCATTGTGTAGCTCATGTTGAGATTGGGAGATTTGCATCAGGATTTGACGATCCAATCGTCCTGTATGCAAGCGGCGCAAATACCCAGGTTTTGGGATATCTTCAGGGCAGATACCGGATATTTGGGGAAACTCTTGACATCGGGATTGGAAATGCAATTGACAAGTTTGCACGAAGTCAGGGTCTTCCCCATCCTGGCGGACCGGAAGTGGAACGGATAGCAAAGAACGGTTCATACCTTCCTCTTCCCTATACCGTCAAGGGCATGGATCTGGCCTTTTCAGGTCTTGTAAGTGCCGCAAAGGATGCATCAGCCCCGCTTGAGGATGTCTGTTACAGTCTCCAGGAGACAGCCTTTGCCATGTGTACTGAGGTCACAGAGCGCGCATTGTCACAGACAGGAAAAGATCAGCTGATCCTCGTCGGAGGTGTCGGGATGAATAAGCGTCTGCAGGAGATGCTCTCCTGTATGTGCGAAGACCGTGATGCAGCGTTCTCAGTCCCGATCCCCCAGTACCTTGGGGATAATGGCGCCATGATCGCGTATACGGGGAGGATTATGCTTGAGTCCGGATCAGTTCTGCCGGTTGAGCAGTCACAGGTGAATCCCTCGTACCGTGCAGACCAGGTTGAGGTCACCTGGAGAGAGGAGCCCCCTGCTTCTGACCGGCATCCGGATACATATAATGCGCGGGGCGCGGAGGCCATCGTCCGGTTCTGTGACGGAGCAGCATCCAAGATCCGGGTATCAAAGCGATATCGGCATCCCGAACTTGACCGGCGACTTATTGCAGAGCGGACCAGGGCTGAAGCACGACTTATCGCTGAGGCACGAAAAGCCGGGGTCAGGACTCCGATCATCAGAGAGATAACTCCGGATACAATTGTCATGGAGCATATCGACGGGGTGAAACTCAAAGAATGCCTCTCTCCAGAGCTCCTTGAGGAGACCGGACGGATGGTCGGGAAACTTCATGCCGCACAGATTGTGCATGGAGACCTGACAACCTGCAATTTCCTGATACATGACGGAAAGACCTGGCTGATAGACTTTGGTCTTGCCGGAACCTCGTCAGAGATAGAACATCGTGGCGTGGATATTCATGTCCTCTTCCAGGTCCTCGAGAGCACATCCAAAGAGTCAGACATTCTGAAAGAGGCGTTCATCCAGGGATATCGTGAAAAGATGCCTCTTGCGGATGAGATACTAAACCGGGAACATGAGATTGAACTGCGGGGAAGATACCTGTGAGAATCACGTTTGTAACCAGCAATGAGCACAAGGCACGGGAAGCGGCAGGGATCCTTGCAGGTCTTGCCGAGATCGAACATGTCCCCTTGGAAATTCCGGAGCTCAGGTATGAATCAGTGGCAGAGATTGCAGCGGGAAAAGCAGCATATGCCTACTCGGTCCTGCAGCGGCCCGTCATCACTGACGACACCGGACTCTTTATCCACGCACTCAATGGATTTCCCGGTACCTGTGCTGCATATGTCCAGAAGACCATTGGGAATACCGGAATCCTGGCCCTTATGGCAGGATATGCAAACCGTTCCGCCACATTTGAGACCGGGATAGCATATCACGACAAGGATTGTCAGAGATCATTCACCGGGGCTATCAAAGGGACTATCGTCCTTCCCAGGGGATGTGGAGGATTCGGATACGACCCAGTCTTTGAAGTGGATGGAAAAACCCTGGCAGAGATGACAGGAGAAGAGAAGAACCGGATCTCTCATCGGGCTATCGGTCTGCATGCATTGCGAAGATGGCTTGCTGAAGAGAAGCAGTAAGACATAACCCTTATGTGAGGATACAACCCTCTATATAAGACAGATATTTACGGAGATATCATATGGCACGTTTTCCTGAGGCAGAAGCACGGCTTCTTAATGTTAAGATTTGTATGCACTGCAATGCCCGTAACCCGGTCAGGGCAGTCAGCTGTAGAAAGTGCGGGTATGTACACCTGCGTCCAAAGAACAAGGATCGGAAAGCCTGATCATTCAGGCTGAATAAAACGTTACTTTTTTTCCTTTTGCACTATATTCTCCCTTGAAGGTCTCAATATTTCGTTTATACCCGATCCGGTCAGTAATTCCAATTCTGCGAAGTTCTTCCCTGACACGCATCACATCAGCTTCATCTTCCCAGTCCGCAGTGTAGACATAGATGACTTTCCGCTCATCACGGGCATCCGGATCTGGTTTTGCCGTCGACACTTTTGCGGAAATGCCTAAAGTTCCTTCCCATGTCCGGTCACGGATCTGACGCCAGATATCATCCACCTGATCAGGCGGGAGAAATACCAGCCATTTCCCAGCCTTTTCAATGTCTGCAGCCCGGCCATCGACATGAGGTGAGTCCTGTTCAATCCACCTTGCCTGAAAAGTCTTGCTGGGAATGACACCTTCCCCTTCACGAATCATCCGGTAAATCTCTTCAGGAGACTGAAACTGTCTGATGAGGAGATCGTATACTTCCGGATAAATAGTAGAAAATTCGGTAAATATTTCATGGAACAGTTCTTCGAAAGGTTCACCGCTCTCTACGATGAGAGAGAGGGATTTTTTACGCATATGCAGCTGGCTTCTGAAAAAGAACTCAAAAATGGCATATGCGCTGTCCGAGAGTTCAACCGTATCAGCTGCGTCCATACTCAGGAATAATGCCTGACGGGAAAAAATAGATATTGGTTATCTAAAACAGGGTGCTGTTCGGGTACAACATGATAAGGCCGCGCCATGCTTCTTCAGCGGCATCTTCATCAGCATCAGCCTGTGCTTTCAGGGAGTTGCGGGTATCTTTATTATGTGTTGCAAGTCCGCTGCTTTTCCCTAGTTCCTCATTTGCTTCACTGCTGGATACCAGGTAAAAGAGCAGCTTGGTGACATTGAAAGCAACCGGATAAAATTCAGGACTGACCTTCATCGCAGTTGCGGAGTAATAAGCGGACTGGACGTCGATCCGTTCACTGCTGTTCAGATTCCGGTCATTAAGACCGGTGATTACCGGTGTAACGAGGATCAGGAACTTTTCATCATCATATGGCTCTGAAGTTCCTATCTTTGGGATCATGGTCATGGTGGTCGGTTCGGTTGCTGCATAACAAAACCCGCATGATGCAATGACTGCCAGGAGCAGAAATGCAATCTTCCACTGTTTTCGTATCATATAAATCACATGAATGTCTGTGTCCTCATGGGAAATAGTACCCCTATGTCCAGTTACCTGCTTTGTGATGGG
>NZ_JAIWNS010000116.1 GCF_020216685.1 Methanospirillum hungatei
GGGATGCGTATTCTCACAGGAGAGCGCAGCGAACTTTTCCACAAGATCTGATGCGATGCTGAATGCATAATCCGGATCCCCTCTGACACACAGAGATATCGCAGCATTTCCTCGTGTTTTATAGGGGATGGTCGGGTTGAGTCTGACCAGTCTGGAAGAAAATACCTTCATTCCGGACTTTTCAAGAAGAGTGGCCAGCACTGCTCCAAGCCAGGTCGTACACATGCCATCCGGAGCATCCGTATCATCAAGGCCTATTAAAAACCGGGTATTCGTCATCAGCTTTTCATCCGTATATTCATGCAAATCTCATGCAAATCAGGGAGCATCCAGATTATCTGCGAATTATGAATCTGCGCACCACATTCCTTATGTACAGGAATTATACAAGTACCTTCTACGGTACATGTCCCAGGATCGTCTGCTCCGTAATGTCATCAGTGTGATGATCATGGCAGGATATGAAGTATCCGAAGTTTTCGCAATGAGACCGAAGAGTTTTGATATCATTGCAGGAAATGGTGAACGGATAGTAGTCCTGAAAGTCATCTCACATATCGATAGCATAAGCGAAGAGAATGCACGGGATCTTGACAGAATCGCCCGTAATCTGGACGGGACACCTCTTATCGTCGGCGAACGGGCCCGTGATGCTGAACTTGAACGTGGCGCAGTATATGTCAGGTACGGAATATTCGCGATAAATTACCCGACTCTGCACGATTATTTTGTAGAAGACTCTCCCCCGCTCATTTATGCATCACCCGGCGGTCTGTATGTGAATATCAGCGGGGAACGGCTGCGAGAACTTCGTGAGACGAGAAGCCTCTCCCTCGGAGACCTGGGTCAGATTCTTGGCGTTTCCAGACGGACGGTAGCGAAATATGAAGCAGGGATGGGGACAACGATTGAGATCGCGCTCCGTATTGAAGAGACGTTTGACTCAGGGGTAGTCGAGCCGATCGACCTCATTCAGTCCAAATCCCAGTTTAAAAAACCTGAAATCCCGGAGGTTCCGGAGGAGATCCCGATTCAGGCTGCCATAGAAGAGATGGGGATGCATGTCCAGCTCATGCATCATGCACCATTTCAGGCCCTTGTCAGGTATGATTCACATACCATCCTCACCGGATATGGATCAGCACAAAAAGTCGCACGACGTGCCGGGATCATTGGCAACATTTCCCAGGTGACGCGGACACATGCCATGTGTGTGATGACCGATGATCACAGGCAGCGCAGAATAGGCCGTACCCTGATGATTGGTGAGGACTCTCTTCTTTCCCTTGATGAGCCTGATGACCTCATCAATCTGATCCTAAACTGATATTTTTATATAGAACCACTAAACAACCTTATCCTACAACGTGGTGATATTTTATGGCTACACAACTTGGAGGACAGCCAATTCTCATCCTTAAAGAAGGAAGTTCCCGTACCCGCGGGCGCGATGCACAGGGCATGAACATCGCCGCAGCAAAGGCCGTTGCCAATGCAGTCCGGACCACTCTCGGACCAAAGGGCATGGATAAGATGCTGGTCGATACCATCGGTGATGTCGTCATTACCAATGATGGAGTAACCATTCTCAAAGAGATGGACATCGAACACCCTGCTGCAAAGATGATGGTGGAGATCGCAAAGACCCAGGATGATGAGGTCGGCGATGGAACCACCACTGCAGTAGTTATCGCAGGAGAACTCCTGAAACGCTCAGAAGAACTCCTTGAACAGGATGTTCACCCAACGGTTATCGCCCATGGATACCGGATGGCAGCTGAGAAGGCACAGGAACTTCTCAAGAAGATTGCGATTGATGTCAAGCCGAGAGATACGAAGATACTCAAGAAAATAGCCGAGACCGCAATGACCGGAAAGGGCGCAGAAGCAGCAAAAGAGAAATTCTGTGACCTTGTCGTCCAGGCAGTCACCATGGTTGCCGATGATGATGGAACGGTTGACACTGAAAATATCAAGATTGAGAAGAAAGTCGGTGGTTCAATCGAAGATTCAGAGATCGTCCTCGGAATGGTCATTGATAAGGAACGTGTCCACCCCGGCATGCCAGAGAAGGTCACCAAGGCAAAAATTATGCTCCTGAACGCTGCAGTCGAGTTCAAGAAGACTGAAGTTGACGCAGAGATCAGCATCACCAGCCCTGACCAGCTCCAGGCATTCCTTGATGAAGAAGAGCGCATGATCAAGTCCATCACCGACAAGATCATCAAGAGCGGTGCAAAAGTTCTCTTCTGTCAGAAAGGAATTGATGACATTGCCCAGCACTACCTTGCAAAAGCAGGTATCCTTGCAGTCCGCCGTGTCAAGAAGTCTGACATGGAGAAACTCAACCGTGCAACCGGTGCATCCATCATCTCCAGTATTGATGCAATCCAGGGATCTGAACTCGGATATGCAGGCTTGGTCGAGGAACGCAAGATCTCAGGCGAAGAGATGATCTTTGTCGAGGAATGCAAGAACCCCAAGGCGGTCTCCATCATCATTCACGGTGGAACTGAGCATGTCGTTGCAGAACTTGACCGTGCCTTCGAAGATGCCATCCGTGTCGTCGGTGTCGTTCTTGAGGACAAGAAGTGTGTAGCCGGTGGCGGAGCTCCGGAGACTGAACTCTCATTACGTCTTCGCGAGTATGCAGCAAGTGTCGGTGGCCGTGCACAGCTCGCCATCGAAGCATTTGCAGCAGCCCTTGAGATCATCCCCCGCACTCTTGCAGAGAATGCCGGACTTGACCCGATTGACATGCTTGTCGAGCTTCGTGCAGCACATGAGAAGGGTCAGAAGACAGTCGGTCTGAATGTATTCGATGCAAAGCCATCCGACATGTACAAGGAAGGCGTAGTAGAGCCGCTCCGTGTCAAGACTCAGGCAATTGCAAGTGCAGCAGAAGCAGCAGTAATGATCCTGCGGATTGATGACATCATCGCTTCAGCAAAATCAGCAGCACCAGACATGCCACCAGGCGGAATGGGAGGCATGGGCGGCGGCGGTATGGGTGGAATGGGCGATATGGGCATGGGTATGTAAATACCCCCATACCAACAAAACACTCATAAAAAGAATAAAAAAATTACTCATGAAGGGATGACGAGGCTTCTGTCGTCCCGGTCAGAATTTTTTTCACATCTACCCAGATAATCAGTCTTTTCTGTGATTCATGTTCTTCTGAAGAACTTTCAGCCCTGATTCCTTCTTCTTCATCGAGTTTGATAATGCCCTGAATATAATCGGTCAGGTGCTCATCTACTCCCTTAATATTGGTATCGATGGAATTCTCATCAATAGTCAGGACACTATGCACCTCATCGACGATAACACCGACACTGGTATTTTCAAAGGCATCCGGGATGAGCACCATTATCTTCTGCTCTTCCCGCTGCTTAGCCGGTGTGATGCCAAGAAGATAATGCAGGTTTATGATGGTGGTTATCTCTCCCCGGAGGTTTAAGAGACCGGTGACATGAGAGGGAGCACGGGGTATTGGTGTTATTGGCAGCATCTCCACGATTTCACGTGCTATGCCGATATCCATGGCATATAATTCTCCCCCTAGCTCAAATTCCAAAATATCTACAACCATACCTGAAGATTGATCTATTCTTCAGGGGTTTGAACTTTTGGGAATGCACAATAATGACAATTTGTGAACCTGAAAATAGGATGCATGCTGGTGGTAATTAATCAGGGAATGTGTAAATGCAGGAGAATAACACCTGCCTGTGTGTGCTGAACCAAACCCCCCGGATATCTCATGCCTGATATGTTCACACAAGTTCCCTGACAATATTTCATTCTTTTTAGACAGATATATAAAACTTCGGTAATATTTTTGAAAAATACAGCCATGACATCGTATAATTGATCTTCCGTGATCACCTATGAAAAACCAAAAAAGGAGCACTATTAGACCCTAATTTACATTTAAATGATAAATTAAAATTTTTATGACAAAAGCATTCATTTCTGAATATATAAGAACCGTATTATAAGTATTTTATAGATGATTCCAAACCTGACAATTTCTCTGATAACTGATAATACGCGCAGAAAAACATAATAATTCAGATACGCATCATGACTCTTACGGCACCTGATTCATACCAATTGAAAAGTTCAAGAAGGAACACTTTTCATCTTCACAGAGAAAGGAGTATTATTCATAACTGATGGCAGGGGCTATCTCAAAAGGGATGGAATATGGCTGGAAATCCAATTAAGGTGTTATTTGTCGAAGACAATGAGGATCATGCCTTTCTTATTATCCATGAACTAAAAAAGGGCGGATATGATCCTACATTAAAACGAGTCGATACCATAGAAGATGTCAGGTCTTCTCTGGATTCAAATGAATGGGATGTTCTCCTCTGTGATTACAGTCTGCCCGGGTTCAATGGTGTGGATGTTATTGAGGAATATCGGAAAAGGAACCTTGATTATCCCTTCATTATTGTATCAGGTGAAATTGGTGAAGATACGGCAGTCACCCTGATGAAACGCGGAGCACATGATTATGTGTTCAAAGGCAATCTCTCTCCACTTGTTCCGGTCATCGAACGTGAGATCAGAGATGCTCAAAACCGTCAGAAACGACGGGAGATAGAGGAACTGCAACGTGCAGAGGCGATAAAATTCAGGGCTATGATCGACTCCTCATATGATGCCATCACCCTCTTTGATAACGATACCCTCATTGAGTGCAATGCAACAACCCCGAAGATATTCAGGGTCCCAGACTCACAATCAATACTGGGAGCCTCAATATACTCACTCGCCCCTGAAAACCAGGCAGATGGTTCATCATCGAGGATCTTTTTTAACAAGGCATTTACCGCTGCAAAACAGGGCATCCCCCAGGATCTTGAATGCATCCTGAACCGGTTTGATGGTACATCCTTTGATGTCGAACTCACCCTTACGTTACTTACCCTTCCTGAAGGCCCAAGAATCCAGGCCACCTTCCGTGATATCAGCGAACGGAAAAAGGCAGAGCGTGAGATGCAGGAGCAGATGGAGACCATCAAAGAACTCCAGCAGCAGGAGATGACCATGATCAATCAGAACCCGCTCCCCCTTCTGCTCATGGACCTGCAACTGCACATCCTGAAGGTGAACGCATCCTTCATTGAGATGAGCGGGTACACCGAGCAGCAGCTCCTCTCCATGCGTGCCAATGATTTCAAAGTCCTTGAAAAAACCGGTCAGGGTCTTCGTGATGCATTGAAAACAAAAAAAGCAGTAACAGGGCAACTCGTCGTGGAATTTCCGGCAGGTATTCACCATATTGAGCAGGATATCATCCCGCTTCTTGACAAGCACCACGAAGTTGTCAGCATCATGTCCACATACAAGGACAAGACAAACGAGATCAAAAAGGAGCAGGAGATCCAGCGTATGATAAAGGAGGCGGAAGAACATGCCAGCCTCCTTGATCTTGCTGCAAAAGATATCGGTGAAGCGTTTGCCCTTGTTTCAAAGGGAGACATGACCACTGAAATAGTAAAACGTGAGAATGACCCGCTCATTGCCGTAAAAGAGAACGCAAATAAGACCATAGCAGCACTTCGAAAGGCGTTGCAGGAGGTCAGCAGAGTCTCAACCAGTGTCTCGGAGAACATGGGGGAGATCAGTAAAGGATCATCTGACATCGCGAGAGCCACTCAGGCAGTTGCCAAAACCACCATGGAGTCTTCAGAAATCGGGAAGAACCTCATCTCCCACATGGAAGATATCACCAACAAGATCTCAAACCTCTCCGCCTCAAATGAAGAGATAACCAGTACCAGCCAGGAGGTTCTCCGTCATGCCAGAGATGTCGCAACACGGGGGAATGAGGCACAGACCCTTGGTAATGAAGCAAACAACAAGATGAGCCTTGTGATGAAGATAGCGCAGGAGAGTGTTGAGGATATTGATGAACTCAACTCACAGATTCGGGAGATCAATAAGATCGTCAAGATGATCAATGACATTGCCGGACAGATCAATCTGCTTGCCCTGAATGCTGCAATCGAAGCTGCACGGGCAGGAGATGCCGGAAGAGGGTTTGCAGTTGTTGCCGGTGAAGTCAAGAACCTGGCCGCTGATGCACGGAAAGCAACCGACCATATCGGCGATGTCATTACCGCCATTCAGCGGAGCAGTGAGAAGACATCAACGGCTATCCGCTCTTCCCACTCAGAGATTGCTGTCGGCGTGGAGAGTGTGAACAAGACCATCGAGTCACTCAATATTATGGTCAGCGGGGCATCAGAAGTGACCAGAGACATGGGAGAGATTGTCAGGGCGATAGAAGACCAGGCAAATATTGCCACAGCCATCGTTAACACTGCACAGGAAGGGATCAGTCTGACAAGTGAAAACCTTACTCAGATAGAAGAACTCTCTGCCCTTGCAGAATCGGTCAGTGCCTCAGTCCAGGAGATCAACAGTGCAATTATTGAAGTTGAAGGACTCTCCGGAGAACTCCGGACCCAGATTCAGGCCTTTAAAATATAATTAAAAAAAGTTCTGGGTGGCATAATAATATTCACCATCAAATGCCACCCCGATTCCTATTTTTTCGTGAGCGGGGAGGAGAAGTGCCTCTTTATGCGGCGGGCTGTCCATGAAGGATTCAATGGCCACCTGTGCAATCTCATAGGGATCATCATTTCTGATCTCTCCAAACCCGTACACATTCTTTTCAACCGGAATTTTCACAATATTCTCTCCGATTCCGTAAAACGATGTCCCATCCGGCAGAGTCCTGGACTGATCATAATGATGGCGATCTGCACGATCGGCAGGGTCCTCACCGTCCGGATTGGTATGATCAAAAAAGCCCCGCTGAGCCATATCTTTGCTGTGCTCAAGGGCGATCACATCCAGAGCGGTGTCACGGGTAAGTGATGGCAGGTCCCGGAGGGCACGTTCATCATTTGAGAGATCAAGAATGATCTCTGCAATCTTTTCATTGAACCATTCCTGCGGCCGGGTGTATGTCTTCCCGATAGTAACGGTCCCCTGTGATATGACATCATTTTCAGGACGGGGATCAGGAGTAAGGGAAAAACCCGGTCCTAGAATTGCACCTGCGATATACTCCCCCGGAGGAATGGTATCTGGCACTGTTGCCAGGAGTTCACGATGGGCAGTCTCTCCAGGCCTGAGGAATGAGAATTGCACCGAACCCAACTCATAATCAGCCGGTGTAATCTCCTCATCAGGAGAGAGATAAAAAGTCACTTTTCTGCTCATCGAGATCATCTGACCATAATTGACTGCGGTCACACTTCCAAAAACGGGAGAGCCTGGAGCAGCAGAGGGCTGAACATCGATTGAAAGCAGTCCGAGATCTGCTGCTTTTTCTTCTCCTGCCACAAAACACGGAATCGTAAGAAGCAGAACACAGATGAGGAAAAGACGAAATCTCAGAATGAAATCACCCATAAAAACCTGAAGAGTTTGCTAAAATATTGTCTGATCTCACCATCATTAGAGTTTCTGGTCTCTTAAAACCGAAACCACCGCATCATCACAATAGCATCTTCAGTGTCGGCATAATACCCGCAGATCTGAAATACCGGTTCATACCCGAGTTTTGTATAAAACTGGATGGCAGAAATGTTTGAGACTCTGACTTCGAGCTGCATGGCTGTTGCTTTCTGAATCATTGCAGCCTGCTCAGCTCTCTTGACCAAGGTCTTGCCAATACCCCTGTTTCTCATATCAGGACTGACAGCAAGACTACAGATATGCCCATACCGCTCCTCACCGGTGTCCTCAACACCACATATAATATATCCACAAATTGAGCCTTCCGATTCGGCAATGAAAACCGTATCTGAAAAGGTCGTGATGGCCTCCTCAAGTGTCTCACGCGCCCAGGGATCTGGAAAAGAACTCCGTTCTATCCCCTGTACTGCTGTAATATCCGCCAAAGCCATCTTTCGTATCCGGAGACCTCTTTCCTGCATCAAAGCCTGTACTTATCTGTCAGTGTTATCATATAGAAACAGGGGAATATAGGTAAGAACACCTGGTGTCTTATGGTTCATGTATATCCATTTCAAGCAGTGCGGCCTGCTCCTGGAAAGGCAGAAGAGATTGCTGCCGTCCCGTATGACGTCGTGAGTGCAGAAGAAGCACGGGAGATCATTGAGAAGAATCCACTCAGTTTTCTGCGGATAAGCAGGGCCGATGCACTGCTCCCTGACAAAGACCCGTATTCAGCCGATGTATACAAACTCTCACGGGATATATTTGATGAATACCAAAATTCCGGCCTGTTTCTCCAGGATGAGACGGCTGCAATGTATGTATACCGGGTTCATGACGCCGACAGAACATATACCGGCATTGCCTGCTGTGCTGATACCAGGGAGTATGAAAGCGGTGAGATCCGACGGCATGAACTGACCAGATATGACAAGGAGGAAGACCGGACCAGGCATATCGATGCCATGAATGCCAACACCGGCCCGGTAGTCCTCCTTCACGGCTCCCATGCAGAGATAAAAGCCATCCTGAAGAAATCGACCGAAAACCGTGAACCGGACATGGTGGCACATGCTGCCAACGGGAGTGTCCATGAAATCTTTGCCATACGGGATGAAGCCGTGATTACCCGGCTGCATGAGATCTTTGTCTCCATCCCGGCACTCTATATTGCTGACGGGCATCACCGGTGTAAATCAGCAGTCAATGTTGTTGAGAAGAGATCAAAGGGCGGAGTGAAGGTCCCTGAAGAGACCCATCACGTCTTGTCTGTTGTCTTTGCCGAGGATGAAGTAAAAGTTCATGGGTACAGCAGACTGCTTACTGACCTTGCACCCCTGACTCCGGACAGTTTTCTGAAAAAAATATCAGATATTGCACATGTCACCCCCTATGGTGATGCAGACCGGTCCCAGTTCACCCTGACACCAAAGATTGGCGGAGAAGGCGATCATGTATTCCACCTGTACCTCAAGGGAAAATGGTATGAATGTGTCATCCCCCGCAACCCGAAGATTACCGATATCAGGGCGCTGGATGTGAGTGTGCTTCAGGAACAGATCCTGATCCCGTTTCTTGGCATCACGGATCCGAGAGGGGATCCCCGGCTCCAGTACTTGGGTGGGGCCCGTCCGGTTCGTGACCTGATGATAAAAGTAGACAGTGGTGAGTATGCAGCGGCAATCGCCATGCAACCGGTCGATGTGAGAACCGTCTTTACTATCGCCGATGCTGGTGGAATTATGCCACCAAAATCGACATGGTTTGAACCAAAACTCCTAAGCGGACTTCTTATCCACGTACTTGAATAAAAAATTTTTAAAAATTCAATTTTTCTCATAGTTCCGCTGCCTTGATGGTATAGGCGGTTGGTGGAACCGGAATCGTGACATTCAGGTCATCCGGAGCTTTGACATCGGTTGCAGATGCGATAAATCCATCATATTCTGAGGGTTTAATCCCTGCAATTACCATATCCTGTCCGGTATATGACCGTGCAGTCAGATGATAATTCCCACTGCCCCGTTTTCCATATATCTTTACATAGTAGAGTTTCTCCTCATCCGGATGTGAAATCCCAACATATGCATTGCTTCCAAGTCCGATATCGGCAGCGATAGCAACACAGGGTTTGTATTTCGGATTGCATGCTTCATAGACATACAGATCAAGATCCGGGCCACAGTTCCTGGTCACGAACATATCAACATCAGATTTGCTCTGCATCAGGGGAGCACTCTCATCACAGGGGCCGGATAGCACCCATTCCACAAATGAACGGTTCCCGGTGAGCCGGTATGCAAATGTCTTTGACTCACCGGAGTTTAAAAAGCCGGTCTGCAGGTTATCCCTGTACACCATGGGCGGAGCACAATCAGCCATATTATAGCAGGGCCCGCCATAACAGGAGGTCGTTATCGGACATTCCTTATCAATCGTCAATGTATATTCTGCAAATCCTTTCAAAGATTCAACAACGACAAACCACTCCCCGGACTCAAGATGAATCTTCTGTGATGATGCAGGTGATAAGGTACTCACATCTGCATTCCTGGTCACATGAATCGCGGAAGGTACCCAGGTACTTGAGGCCTTTTTGGCATACATGGAAAATTCACTCCCCTGGTCTCCGGATAGCATGAGCGTTGCGGTGCAGGGAACATTGAGGGTATACATCTTATTCTGTCCTGCATACAGGGCATTGGAAAATGATTCGGATGACGCCCCACTAACCAGACAAGGCAGAGAGATTAAGGCAAAAACGAAAAGTATAATGTACCAATTTTTCTGATATTTCATACGTGACCCATCCAGCTCTTCCTGTGTGATCTTGAGCATGATGGTAATGAATCTTACCAATTAAAGATCAGAAAAAAGGAGATTTATTGATCTGAAACCGGCACAAATTCAGCCGTGGGAGCCTGAACTGACGAAGATACTGCAGTATCTAATCCGGATCCGCTCCCGGCACTCGAATATGCAACGGTAGATGATGTTGCAACAACCGGTGCTGATGCGACAATAATCGGCGTGTCTCCAAAGCACTTGTAACTGTTCATCCGTAAATTATAGGTTCCACTACCGCTGCGTGCATATACCATCACATAGTAGGTTGAACCACGTTGCGGGTTTGCGATAGACACATAGGCATTCGGACCGTTTGCGTAGTAATTGGTATTGCAGTACGAGTACTGTGGATTACAGTCCTTAAACACATAAATGTCAAAGTTCGGGTTAAATCCGCTACCGCTGAAGACCTGTCCGGCCATGGAAGAGACGATGATCGGGGTCGGGCCACTGCCTGATCCGGTCAGGATCCATTCGATCTGCGACCGTCCATCGGTCGGGATGTAGTATCCATAGACTGCTGCCTGTCCTGGATAAAGGAATCCTGAACGGTCAACGGTCTTATAGGGACTGCAGGGCCCTGGAACCGGTACTGGCGGGGATGGCGGGATGGGTCCTGGCGGGAAGCAGTTGCTGTCTGCTGTCACATATGCTGTACCACTGCCAGACCGTGCATATACCACAACGCACCAGAGTCCCTGATCAAGGTATACGGTTGCACTACCACCAAGGCCGCTGCTGTAGGCATACGTGTCATAATGACTCATAATGTAATTATTCGACGGGCAGGTCCCGGGAGAACCATAGTTCTTCATCGCATAAATGTCAAATGCTGCACCATAGGGTGACTGAACCGTTATCTGGGTTCCACAATATCCGGATACCCCGACCTCATGCATTGCTGCAGAGCCCTGCCAGAGCCGGTATGACTTTGGAAAGTCAGTCGTATATGCACTGGCAGATGATACAATCAGGGCACATGCGATGAGTATCAGAAGGGCTGCTCCGGTATACCAAAATTTTTTCATACGAATACACTCCTCAAGGTAGATACCTTGCTTTCTTTTCTACTATCGTACAGGATATGATAATCCTTTTGAGTTGAGAGATGTTCCGACAATTCCGGAACAAAAAAAGAATTCCGGAAGTTAATCCAGATCTATCATTCTGAAATTACAATCTCTGCTGAAGGTGCTGATACTTCTGAACCTGAACCGGTGTCATCTGATGCTGCAGAGGCGGTAGACATGGTTGCATCCATTCCTGCAGATGCCACGATGATTGGTGTTGTGCCACCACACTTGTAGCTGTTCATCTTCAGGTTATAGGTTCCACTGCCACTGCGGGCATAGACCATCACATAGTAGGTTGAGCCACTGGAGGGTGGAGCGACCGATACATAGGCGTTCGGGCCATAGGAGTAGTACCGGGTATTACAGTATGAGTTCTGTGGGTTACAGTCCTTGAAGACATACAGGTCAAAGGTGCTGCCTCCATAGGAACTGCTCTCTACAGACTGCCCTGCAGATGCCACGATGATCGGGGTACTGCCACCGCCTGAAGAGGTCATGGACCACTCGATCTTGGATCTTCCATCAGTCGGGATATAATATCCATACACTGCTGCCTGACCCTGGTTTAAGAATCCAGTTCTGGTATCTGACTTATAGACACCACAGGGTGTGGGGTAAGGAGTCGGATACGGGGTCGGGTAGGGACAGTTTGAGGTCACCCGCAGCGAATAGGACCCACTGCCGGAGAAACCGTACACAACCAGACACCAGGTTCCTGCCTCAAGGGTCATGGTTGCAGTCCCGCTGTATCCATAGGCAACCTTGTCATAGTTATACAGGATCGAATTTGGAGAGGGACAGGAGCCATATCCCCACTTCTTCTTTGCGTAGAGATCAAACCGGGCACCATAGCTGGAGACCACGGTTGCCGTTCCCGGGCAGTTTAAGGTGACTTCGTATACCTGTGACGTCTGACCCTGCCAGAGTGAGGCCTGCTGTTCACTTAGAACGCTCATTTCTTCCGCTGAGGCTGGTACTGCCACCAGAGCACATACGATAAGCATCAGACAGGTGATGCCAATTTTCCAGAAGGTTCTCATCATTCCACTCCTCAAGGCGTATTGCCTTGTGATGAAACATACTCTCATATGTGACCTTATAAGGCTTGTTGTCAGGAAATATCCGGAGTACAGTGTTTTTTACAAAAAGGAAAATGCCCTATGAATGCTTCCCTTACAGGCGCCAGAGAGATGAATTCTGAAAATCGGAAAAAACGGGTTACCGGGGGATGACATACTCACCGGTGTAGAGTGAGACCACGCCACCGATTACAATCACCGCTGGAGGCCTGACCTTTCGTTCCTGCGCACGTTCAGCGATTGTTTCAAGGGTTCCAATGGTCTCACGCTGATCGGGCCGAAGCCCGCGCTCAATCACGGCAACCGGTGTAGCGGCGTCCATCCCGTGATCCACCAGGAATGTCGCTATCTTTCCCAGGTTTTTCACACCCATCAGGATAACAATAGTGCCCCGTGATCTGGCAAGCCAGTCCCAGTCGATTGCTGACTCTTCTTTTGTCGGATCCTCATTGCCGGTCAGGATGGTAACCTGTGATGCAAATTTCCGGTGCGTTACCGGGATTCCAACCGATGCAGGAACGGCAATGGCACTTGTCACTCCGGGAACAACCTCCACCGAAATATTATGCGCTCTTAAGGTCTCCAGTTCCTCACCGCCCCGTCCGAACAGGAATGGATCTCCTCCTTTCAATCTGACGACACTCCGGCCCTGCTCTGCGTAGGAGACCATGAGCTGCTCTATCTCATCCTGCTCACGGGTGTGGTGATCCCCGTACTTGCCGACATCTATCTTCTCAGCATGGGCCGGAAGGCTTGCCAGAATCTCTTCACCAGGGAGCTGGTCATAGAGGATGACCTCAGCCATGTCAAGAACTTCCCGTGCCCGCTTCGTCATAAGGCTCAGTCCACCCGGACCTGATCCTACCAGATATACTGTTCCTTTCTTATCCATGTGTAATTCCCAGCCGCTCGTATGCTTCCCTGATCAGATCTCCAGCCTTCTCTCTGACTTCAAGACCGAACCGGCCTGCATCGTCTCTATCTGAAACCAGTCGTTCAAGCCTATAGTTGCGGTCACCTTCAAGTGAGAGAACTTCTGCAATCATCACCCGATCCTTGCAATAGATCCCAAGCGGGGTGAAGCATCCGCCCCCGATCATCTCCATCACCCGACGTTCAAGCATGGTATCCATCCTGGTTCCGGGGTCATCAATCTTCGATACAATATCGGTAACATCCGGATCCGTTCGTGATACCACCGCAATAGTCCCCTGGTTTGGAGAGGGAACATGCACACGGGGATCCAATTGGTATCCGTCGAGGTTCATGGACAGGCGTTCAAGACCGGCCTTTGCAAGCATGATGGCATCATACTCACCACGCTGCAGTTTGGAGAGCCGGGTATTGACATTCCCACGGAGTGGTTTGATCTCAGCCCAGGGCAGATGCCGACGACACTGAGCAGTCCGCCGGGTACTGGATGTGCCGATGGTAGTTATTTCATCCAGCCCCTGATCAGTGACGATATAATCACATGGAGAGTCTCTGGCAAGAATGGCGGAAGTTACCAGACCGGATGGCCGCTCTGCAGGGATGTCTTTCATCGAGTGAACGGCAAGATCAATCTTATTCTGCTCCAGTGCATCGTCAAGTGCCCGGACAAATACCCCCTGCCCGCCGATCTCATGCAGGGGAACTCCGGTCTGTTCATCCCCGGCGGTAGAGATGAATACCAGCTCCGTCTCCACTCCGAGATCTTCAAGCAGGGTGCATACCTTAACCGCCTGGGCTTTGGCAAGTTGTGATGCCCTGGTTCCTACGCGGAGAGGCATGATGCATACGCCGAAGAGAGGTATTCAACATCTGAATCAGAATGAGCAGCCGACAGGAAATTTGTCTCAAACTGTGACGGGGGTAAAAATATCCCCTTTTCCAGCATCTTCTCCCAGAATGCCCGGAATTTTGTGGTATCTGACTCTTTTGCCTGAGCATAATTTTCAGGAGCCGATGTGCGGAAGAAGAACTTGAACATGGACCCGAGTTTCACAAACGAGCCACCTTTCCCCTGGCATGACTCTCCGATCACCGTCGTCGCTTTATCGAGGAGCGAATACATCTCCTTTCGTGCATGAATCTCCCTGAGTGCGGCAACACCTGCAGCAAGACTGAGTGGGTTACCGGAGAAGGTTCCTGCCTGGTACACCGGCCCGGCAGGTGCGATATGTTCCATGATCTTCCTATTCCCGCCAAATGCTGAGAGGGGGAGTCCTCCGCCTATTATCTTACCAAGCGTGGTGATATCCGGCATAACCCCGAAGAGCTTTTGTGCTCCGCCAATCCCCACCCGGTATCCGGTAATGACCTCGTCAAAGATGAGCAGGATATCATGTTCAGCGGTTATCTTCCGGACCTCCTGCAGGTATCCAGGCTTTGGAAGGACCGGGCCGATATTTCCCATCACCGGCTCCAGGATCATGGCTGCTACCTCCTCACCACTTTTTTCTACCAGAGAGACAAGAGACTCGGTGTCATTGTACGGAACCTGCCTTGTGTGCCGAACGATATCTGACAACACTCCTGCAGAGTCAGGCTGGCCAAGGGTGGTGCATCCAGACCCTGCCTGCACAAGGACCCCGTCATGAGCTCCGTGAAATCCGCCTTCTGTCTTGATGATGTCACTCTTTCCCGTATATCCCCGTGCAAGCCTGATTGCTGCCATGGTCGCTTCTGAACCGGTGGTAACAAACCTGACCATCTCAATGGACGGATGGTCGGCGATAAGGATCTGTGCCAGATCAATCTCTGCCGGAGTAGGGGTGCCATACAGCCAGCCGTCATCCAGTGCAGCAACGATTGCATCTCCCACCGGTTTACAGGCATGACCCAGAATGAGCGGCCCGTATGCCCCACAACAGTCGATCAGTTCGATCCCGTCTGCAGTATATATCCGGGAGCCGGATCCCCGCACAGTATAAAAAGGGTATGGCTGTATTGCCCGAACCGGACTTGAAACACCACCAGGCATCAGCTCCCTGGCAGTGGTATAATATTCCCTGCTCTTTTCACAATTATTCATCAAGCCACCTGCATACATCTTCAGCAAAATAGGTTATGATAAGGTCTGCACCCGCCCGCTTGAGTGAGACCAGACTTTCCATGACGACACGCCGTTCATCAAGCCAGCCCTTCTCTGCTGCAGCCCGGATCATAGAGTATTCCCCTGATACCTGGTATGCTGCTACCGGAAGGCCGAGTTGTTTAATGTCAGTGATGATATCTCCAAACCATCCGGCGGGTTTGACCATCAAAATGTCTGCCCCTTCTGCTGCATCCTGCTCAGACTCGCGGTACGCTTCCCGGCGGTTTGAGACCGGGGCCTGGTACCCGGTCCGATCTCCGAACGAAAAACCAGAGCCCGCCGCTTCACGGAACGGGCCATAGAGTGCGGAGGCAAATTTTGAGGAGTATGACATGATGAGGACTTCCTGATGCCCATAATCATCAAGAGCCTCCCGGATGGCAGCAACCATGCCGTCCAGCATACAGGAGGGAGCAACAATATCTGCACCCGCTTCTGCCTGTGAGACTGCTATCCGCTGCATCATCTCAAGCGATGCATCATTCAGCAAATTTGGCCCGTCACAGCATTCACCCACATAGCCGCAATGCCCATGGTCAGTATATTCACAGGCACACAGGTCGGTGATGATGACCATGTCTGGACAGGTCTTTTTCATCGCCCGGGTCACCTGCTGAATGACCCCCTCCGGTGCATATGCTCCAGACGCTTCAGCATCCTTGACAGACGGGATACCAAACAGGAGAACGGCACGGATACCGGCAGTCCTCATCCGGGTTACGACCTCTGCAGCCATAGAAACCGGCCAGCGGTTTTGTCCGGGCATTGCCAGTATCGGAACCGGTTCTGCTATGTTCTCATCAAAAAAGAGCGGTGCAATCAGGTCATCTTTCCCAATATGGGTCTCTGCAAGCAGCGGGATAATCTTTCGTCTGCGAAGTCTTCTCAATCGTTTGTGCGGGAACATATGTTCTCTCCTCTGGTAATGGCACCGACCAGGTCCTCTGCAATCTTCATCTCTCCCCGTTCAGCACAGGTCCGGATGGTAAGGGTAACGTCGGTGAGTAGTTTTCTGGTCAGCACCCTGGTCAGATCATCGGTCACATCGCGGACCCGGTCATCACATCCTGACAACCTGCTGAGAGCCCGATCCCGCTCCCTGATCCGTATCTGCTCAGCCCAGCTGTGCAACGTTGCCAGGAGTTCATCTGCTGCCTTCCGGTTAAAGAGTCGGATAAACTGAACCAGTTCCTGGTCAAGAAACTCCCGAACCTTCTCTGCAGCCTCTTTCCTGAACTGTGTGGTGTCATCATTGACTTTCCGGAGGTCATCTATGGTATACAGACAGACGCCGGGGATCTTCCCCACATCCTCTTCAACATCCCGTGGCTGGGCAATATCAACGATGATAAGCGGACGCCGGGAATTATCAAGTGGCCATGACCGGCCTTTCAATGCTTCCATCACTTCATGTACCCGGATCACCGGATGGGGAGCGGCGGTGCAACAGATGATGACATCAGACATGGTCAGATACCGGTAGAGATCTGCCATCGGAACAGCGGTCCCGTGAACCTTCTCAGCAAGACACTGGGCCCGGTCAAATGTCCGGTTGGCTACATAAATTGCAGACAACTGTTTTGCAGCAAGTGCCTGGGTGACTAAAACCCCCATCTCTCCGGTCCCCAGGACAAGGATGTGCCGACCTGCCAGAGAACCCAGTTGCTCTTCAGCCAGGAGAACTGCCGCAGAACCGATAGATACTGCACCCCGGTTAATGCCACTGATTCTCCGGGCCTCGGAGCCGGCGTGGATTGCCTTGTTAATACAGAGGGTGATCAGAGGATCAGCAACCGACATCGATTCAGACAGGCTCAGGGATTTTCTAAGCTGTCCCAGGATCTGGTCCTCACCGATGACCATCGAGTCAAGGCCAGCCGCAAGATCGAGAAGATGGGACAAGGCATCTGCATCCTTCCACATCTGCCACCCGGCCCTTCCTTCACTCTCCAGAAACTTTCCAAGGAGATCTGCATTCCCATGTACCATGATCTCAATCCGGTTACAGGTCTGTAGCAGGATAACCCCCTTAAACCAGTCACTTGCACGGGTAAGGAAAGCCTCTTCATCAGGAAACCGGACCGATTCCATATCTGCCACCGATGCAGTATGATGGGATATTCCTGCAATGG
>NZ_JAIWNS010000117.1 GCF_020216685.1 Methanospirillum hungatei
CCGGTATTGTCGTAAGCCTTCAAAAACCACCCGCGGATTTTTACTGGAAAGCGGTTCAGAGTCATTGCCGGATCGATGAAGCCAGAGATTTCCTTGCCAGGTATGCATTCCGATTTCTCGGATATAAACTTGGGAGAGGTCTTATTGGAGCGACTGCTGCGGTGTGCAGTGAGTTTCCCGATTTTACCTGGGAGTATCTGGCATACCGGCATCAAAGCCGGTTGAAAATTGTCCGTGAGGTTGATGCTGAGAGTCTCCGGTTATCAGAGGACCTGACCCGCCCTCACACCTGGGATACCTGGGATCCAGATCTGAAAGGCCCGGTCTGTGTCCCGCATACACCGGATCCGGTGTTATTTGGTATCAGGGGTGACTCTCCCTTTTCTGTAGCCCATGCAGTGTCGGTAATCAGATCTGAAGGGGCGGATATGGCCCGTATCTGGAAGACAAACCAGGGTACTGATGCACACCTGGTCTTGTATGAAGGCAGCCTTCTGACTGAAGGGATATCATATCTGATCAGGGGCAGGGTTCATGAGACACCAAAAACCGGAAAAGGTGGTCATGTCTCTTTCCCACTCATGGCTAGTGATCAGAAGATTCCCTGTATGGCCTTTGAACCGACGAAGAAATTCAGGGATTTTGTCCGGTCATTACGGCCTGGTGATGAGATTCTGGTGGCCGGGAGTTACCTGAAAAATACCTTAAACCTTGAGAAGATGTACGTATTCTCTGTTGAACCGTATATTATTGCCCGGGCACCCATCTGTCCGTCATGTCAGAAGCGGATGACCAGTGCAGGGTCAGGAAAAGGGTACAAATGCCGCAGGTGCGGGAATCGTGCAACCACCCCTGAACAGATCATTGAAAAGCGGACCATCTCTTCAGGCTGGTACGAGGTTCCCCCCGGAGCACGGCGTCATCTCTCACGACCTATTGCCCGGGGTCATGTCGATCCTGATTCTTCCTCCCTTCCCTCATCGCGGAAGATGGAGCACTGATTTTCACCAGGAGATCGCATTTCCTCGCACATCAGGTACGTCAGGTACTTGGGAGCTGACCGCCCATATGTATAGTATGGAATGTGATGTGCCGGTACAACAGGTTCATCTTAAGCCTGGGATGACGGTAAAAAGCCTCATCAGTGCCATGGAGCAGGCTGGAGCCTATAATGGAGGTGCCCTGTCACGGGCGGTGAGCATAACCGGTACGATGTATCAGGATAAACGCGTAACCCGCTTTTTTGGTCTTGCCGGAGCGATGGTTCCCGCTGGAATGGGTGGTATTGTATCTGACCTTATGGAAGCAGGATACATTGATGTTCTGGTGTCAACCGGTGCCAACCTGACTCATGATATTATCGAAGCAATCGGATGTCACCATTTCCGGGGAACGGAGAAGTGCAACGATGTTGAGCTGCGGCATGATGAGATCAACCGGATTTATGATGTCTATCTCCCGAATGAGTCATTTATAAAATTCGAGGAGTTTATGCAGGACGTTTTCTCAAAAATTCCTGACGGGACCGTTCTCTCAATCACGGATCTCCTTGCCCATATCGGTTCCCACCTCAATTCTGGTATCCTTGCAACTGCGTCCAGAAAGAAGATCCCGGTCTTCTGTCCTGCAGTTCAGGACTCGATGATCGGGCTGCAGTTCTGGTTATACCGGCAGACCCACAAGATAGTCGTTGACGCATTTGGTGACATGGATAAAATCATGGACCGGTGTTTTTCAGCAGATATCGCCGGTGCGTTCTTTGTCGGGGGAGGTGTCCCGAAGAATTATATCCTGCAGAGCATGCTCATGACCCCAAAAGGGTTTACGTATGCCGTGCAACTGACCGGAGACCGGCCTGATTTAGGAGGTCTTTCTGGTGCCACTCTTGATGAAGCCAGATCCTGGGGAAAGGTTGACGAGGATGCACAGACGGTCACCGTGTATGGTGATGCAACGATAACCTTCCCGCTTATCATGTCAGCAGTACTGGAGATGTAAATGACCGAAGTAATCCTTGCCCTGGATGTGGGCACCCGTGATGCAGCGGTATCGATTGCAGAGAAGACTGCGCCATATCTGGATGGAATAAAGATAGGCTATCCCCTGGTTCTGGCAGCAGGTCTTGGCATCGCTGATGAATTATCATCTGGGGGACTTCCCCTTATTGCCGATTTCAAGGTGGCGGATATTCCTAATACCAGCCGGCTTATCGCCGAGGAAGTATTTTCTCATGGGTTTTCAGGAATTATCTGTCATGGCTTTGTCGGCAGGGATTCTGTGCTCGCCTGTGTTGATACTGCTCATGATCATGGGGGAGAGTGCTATGTCGTCACGGAGATGAGTCATCCTGGTGCGGTAGACTTTTTCCATGGGGGCATTGCCGAGCGGATTGCTGCACTTGTCTGCGAAACCGGGGCGGATGGGATCATTGCTCCAGCTACACGACCTGAACGGACACAACTGCTGCGCACGCTCATCGGCACCAGAAAGATCCTGTCACCCGGTGTTGGTGCACAGGGCGGGGATCCATCAGCAATAGCAGGAATCGTGGATGGAATTATCGTTGGAAGAGCAATTTACGAGTCTGAAGATCCTGCCGGTGCGGCCGAGCAATATGCACAGTTCAAAAGTCCTTCCCGGAATTAACCCTCCCACTTCCCTATCCATTAAGGGAATGAAAGATAATCACTAAGTATGAACTGGACTAAGGAACAACGGGCTCTCTCAGAGAAGTACTCCTGTAAGGAGGAGATCCCTGAAAGTGAACGGAGATATAAATGTCACACCTGCCACCTGATTGTTGATGAAAGTCCGTGTCCTGTCTGCGGTGATGTAAACCCGGAGATCATGTGCCCCCTTGACAATTGTGATTGTTCACATGAGATTGCTGCAACAATAGAATACTGCCCGCTCTGTGGTGAACCGGTCTGCCCTGAATGCGGATGTCATGATGTTGTGCAGATTAGCAGGGTTACCGGATACCTGCAGGATGTGTCCGGTTGGAATGCAGGCAAACAACAGGAATTAAAAGACCGTCAGCGTTATAGCGTGACATGAGGTACTACCTCAGATCAAATTCCCTTATCGTTCGTGGGAAGTTTCGAATCTGCAGTTCCGGACCTCAAGGTGGCATTCGGAATTGTACAACGCTGATAAATCATCAGGTTCAAAACGACTTTTCTCATGATCCGGAGAAGGAGCTGGAGTTGCTCTCATATTCTCTGGGTCTTTCATATGCGGACACTGCTGGTCTTCTGACGGCTGTTGATATGAATACGCTCTGTATTCTTTCCTGGGATACCATGATGGTCTTTGTAACGGCAGGTATAACCCACCCTGATCCGGTGCAGCCATCACCACCGGCACCGGAGGATACACCTGCCCCTGCTCCCGGGACGATCAATATTATAGTCCTGACCCGGGATCTTCACGATCAGGCTCTGGTCGATGCGGTCATTACTACGACCGAAGCAAAAGTCCTCGCTCTTCGTGATGCCGGATATGATTTTGCAGGAACGGTCACAGATGCGGTAATCATCGCTTCTGAGGGAACTGGCAAGACCATCAGATACGCAGGGAGTGCAACAGAGACCGGACGGCGGATTCATGAAGCAGTGTATACTGGTGTAACAAAGGCTCTGCTTCGCCAGTCTGATATAAAGAAGAAAAAGCCCTCATTTTTTATCCGTTCAGGTATTGGCGGACCTCACTGGGTAGTATGGGAGAAAGAGCATTGCCCCTATTATCCGTGTCATTATCAGGGGCAGCGATGTGATCTCTGTTATTGTCCGCTCTACCCGTGTGGAGATACAACCCTTGGTGACTGGATTGTAAAACCTGAACGGGCACCGGTCTTTGCATGCACCCGCTGTTTATTAAATCACCACCCACAGGTAACCAGCCATCTTTTGAGAAATCCTGAAGCCACATTACTTGAATTAAAGTCATTATATTCTAAAAATCACTAAAATCTCTATAATTTAGTGATATTTTCACTTTCACCCCGCGGGTATCTTCTTTAAATACCCTTGTTGTTGACCTTTCTTATGGAGATGAAATGGAACTCAAAGAAATCGCAGACAGGATCTCCGAAAAATTTGCAGCAGCAGGTCATCCAATTGACCGGGCAAAACTTGAGGAAAAGATCAACCGGTTTGTAGAAGAATTCTCTGTCCCGCCTGCCGAAGCGGAACGATCAATAATCGGTGATTATGCCCGGCAATTTGGGATGGAACTTCCATCAGCAGGTCCGTCAAAACAGGATGCTGATTCTGTAATACCGATATCAGAGATCCAGGCCGAACAATGGGTTACGGTCGAAGGACAGATAGTTACCTTAATCCCTTCACGCTCTCCTTCAGTAGCCCAGAGCGGGGTAATAATGGACTCAAGCGGGACTATGCGGTTTACCGTGTGGGCAAAGGCAAATGCACCGGTGATGGAACAGGGAAAATGGTACAGGATCGAATCTGCGGTAGCGGATGAATACAATGGTCAGGTAAGCCTGAAAGTTCATTCAGGAACCACCATAACCGAACTTGCTCCGGATTCTGTTCCTGAACCGGTGATAACACCGATATCAGAGATAAAACCAAAACAATGGATATCTGTTGAAGGTGAGGTCACAACCATCTTTCCGCCCCGGTCTCCTTCAATTGCACAGTCGGGTATATTTGCAGACAATTCAGGTACTATCCGGTTCACTGTCTGGGCCTCTGCCAATGCGCCGCTCCTTGAACAAGGGCACTGGTACCGGCTGGATCTTGTTGAATCAGATGAGTTTAACGGACAACTATCAATAAAAGTTCATAGCGGGACAAAAATCACCCCGATATCCAGAGATGAAATGCCTGACATCGAAAAGACACCGGTTGGGGAATTATCACCTGGTGTCGCCCTGGTTGAAGGGAAGGTAGTAGCGATAGAGAAGCAATCTTCTGATCAGATACTTCAACGGGGTGTTTTTGCTGATGATTCCGGAGCAGTCAGGTTTATCATCCGAAATAGTCCGGGAGCAGAGCCCCTGATGGAAAATCAGTGGTATGCAATAAAGGGGGCAGTTGTGGATCGGTACCGGGGGGCATTCAGCATGCAGATAAATCCAGGTACAGCAACACCACTTCTGGAGGACCGGAGTATCAGACCAAATATCATCCCGGTCGCCCAGGCAGGGCCGGGAATCGTCTGTCTGCGGGTAAAACTTGTCCAGGAATATGAAAGTACCTCAGAACGTATCTTCCAGAGCGGCCTTTTGGGCGAAGAGTCGGGGACTATCCGGTTCGTCACCTGGAAGGATGACATGGCCCAGAGACTGGTACCTGACATGGTCTATGGTATCTATTATGCATCAGTTGATGAGTTCAACGGCCGGTTGTCTGTAACCCTGAACGGGGCAACTCTTCTTCCGGACGAAGGCGCCACCATTCAGGTCAGATCTCCGAATGAGGAAGTGAAGGGGGCATTTGTCCACCTCTCTCCGGGATCAGGTCTTATCAAGCGATGTCCGGTTGAGGGATGTGGGCGTGTCCTCTCAAGGCAGAATTATTGTCCGATCCATGAAATTCAGCCGAATTATATCTATGATCTCAGGGTCAAAGGCTGGCTTGATGACGGTCAGAAGACCTATGATACAATCATTTCACGGGAAGGTGTTGAGGAACTGACCGGACTTAACCTTATCACAGCACAGGAGATGGCAGAGAATAACCCTCTTGGTCTTGATACCGTATTTTATCATGTCAATGAGCAGATTCTGGGCCGGTATCTTATCTGCAGGGGGAGGGTATTTGATAATCGCCTGGTTGCCTATAATTGTGAATTTCAGACTTTTGATGCCGGGATGCTGGCCGAACTGATGAACCGTGCGGAGGGTGGATCACATGAGTGACAACTCAGCAAACCGAAGATTTGAACGCGAGTCAGCGAAAAGAGTCTTTGCAGCAGAACTACGGGAAGCTCATCATCATTTCAGAGAAGGTACGGATGACAAAAGCCCGACCTATATACTGCTTCCAACAGGTGAGCGGTGTAACCGGGTTTTTATTGCCGGGACTCTGACTGAAAAGAAGAAGTCAGAAGGTGAAGCGGTCTTTTACCAGATCAGGGTCATGGATCCCACCGGAATATTCTTTGTGAGTGCCGGGAGCTACCAACCCGAAGCGCTTCATCAGATCTCATCAATCGAATCACCATCCTATGTGGTCATCATTGGAAAGCCCGGGGTGTTTCAGGCCCCTGATGGAAGAAACCTGGTGTCAGTCAGGGCAGAATCTATTACCGCCGTTGATAAATCTGTGGTTGACTGCTGGATTCTGGATACTGCACGGCTGACGCTTGATAGGATCGAAAAGAACACCGACGATCCGGATCATCAGAAGGCAGCTGAAGTGTATCAGCGTCCATTTGAATCCTGGCGATCAAAAGTCAAAGAAGCACTTGCTTCTATTCAACTCTGATTTTTCAGATTTTTAAAAATCAAAAAAAATTATGTTACGGTAATTATCCGTTGTTTGTAGACCGTACTCGCCAGTCCGCCCCTGTTCACCGTCAGCCTGACAGAGAATGTCCCTTTCTTAAGATAGGTATGATACGGATTTTTCTGATATGAAAATCCTCCATCCCCAAATGACCAGGTCCACCGGTTCGGGTTTCCATATGACTGGTCAATGAACTGTACCCGTAATGGTGCCCTTCCATAGGTTGGTGCAGCATAAAATGCGGCACTCAAATCAGACCCTGGTTTTGGTGTTGGTGACACAGTCGGTGTCGGGGTTGGAGAGGGAGTGAATGTCGGCGTGGGTGTCGGCGTCTTTGTGGGTGTAACCGTCGGGTACGGGGTATAGGTTGGTGTCGGTGTTGGTGCTGCTCCTCCAAGGGCCTTTGCGGCGTTCAGTCTTCCTCCGGATCCAACCTTGCCGGAGAGGGATGATATCGCATCAACACTGCTGAAGATTCTGCTTCGAATCTGGGTAGCAGACATTGACGGATTCTGCGATTTTATCAATGCCGCGACTCCGGACACATGCGGTGTGGCCATGGATGTCCCGCTCAGGTACTGATAGGTGCCTGATTTGGACGTGCTGTAAATGCTGACACCCGGCGCTGCAAGATCCACTGAGTTAGGTCCATAATTGGAGAATGAAGCCAGTTTGTCATTGTAATCAGTCGCCGCCACCGAGAGGATGTTACTGCTGGTAAATGCTGCCGGGTACTGGGGATTACTATCCGCATTTGCACCGCTGTTCCCTGCTGCACATACCACAACTGCAGAAGAGGCATCGATGGCATCTTTTAGTGACTGGGTATACCCGGTACCACTCCATGAGTTGGAGATTACGGCAGCTCCTTTCCGGTTGGCGTATAATATTGCAGAAATTGCATCAGATACATAGCCAGAGCCTTGTGCATTCAGGAACTTGAGTGGCATTATCTTTACATTCCAGGCTGTCCCGGTGACCCCGATCCCATTGTTCCCCACCGCAGCAATGGTACCGGCACAATGAGTTCCATGACCGCTGTCATCCATGGGATCATTGTTCTTTGAGACAAAATTCCAGCCCCGGACATCATCGATATATCCGTTCCCGTCATCATCAACCCCATTGATGATCTCACCGGAATTCTGCCAGATGTTCGCAGCAAGGTCAGGATGAGTGTAGTCAACACCGGTATCAACAACTGCCACCACAACATTTGGTGAACCGGTAGTGATGCCCCATGCTTCAGGTGCGTCAATATCAGCATCGACCATTCCATAAAACGGAGCCTGTCCGGTGTTGTGAAGTCCCCATAAATACTGGTAGCCTGGATCATTTGGGTATGCAGCAGCACTGATACTCATCGTATTGACATCAGCCACTTTTCCGGTCTTTTCAATCGGACTTAAGGAGATCTTGTAGTCAGGTTCGACATACAAAACATCCGGACTGTTCTTATATGCCTCCATTGCTGCATCAAGTGTGTTCGTGGTGACCTGAACGACCTGCATACCAGGAATTCCTGCATCACTCAGGTCCTTTACCACTGATGTCCCGGCCTGTGTATTTGTTGCTGACTGAATTGACATCATCGAGGATTCAGCCCGTGGGCGGTCAGGATTATATCGTACAATCAGCCGGTCAGGCGCATATTCTGTTGATACCTCAACCGACTGAACTGAAACGGGAAGAGCTGAAGACTGTAATACAGCACCAGAACCCCCTGGTGATACCGTCGGAGGTGAAATCTGTTGTATTGGCGATGGATTTGATAAAATACTGTGATCAGGAATCGCCGTTCCTGCCTGTGTGAGTACACAGATGATGACTATCACTCCTGTAAGAAGAGTGAGCGACGAAATGTTCCCTGGAATAATCATGTAAACCCCCTGTGAAATAGCACAGCTAATTTCTTATTTGCCGTCTATATGAAAGAAGTTTCCCGAACAATGACTCGTGATCAGGCAAACAGAGAAAAGACCTGAAGTTGTATATATAATACATCTGTGTATCACCGGGTTCAAATAGATCCAGATGCAGAATTGTAAGTAAGACCCCCCCCGGGTAATGTGATGCTGATATCATGGGAGATATAATCTGCCCGAAATGCAACTCGAAAGACACGGATTTTGAAGATCTGGTCACGACGGAGTCAGGAAGTATGATTGCAAAATGCAAGTGCAATGCCTGTAGTCATACCTGGGATATGCCGTTCGGGTTGTAATATTGTACCGCTTTCTGATTTATCCGATGGAATTGTTACGGAAATGAAATATTTTCATAGAATGAATGCCGGGGTCATCGTAATCGGCATATTTATCTTTTGCTGGGGACTTGTCTGGCTTGGAAATGATATGGGATGGTGGGATTTTTCCTTTCCGTTCTGGCCGGTAATTGTAATTCTCACCGGTATTATGATCCTCCTCTATGAACTGAAAAAAACAGTCAGCAAGGAGTAATATATGCCTTTTTCAGGCTTCCGATAAAGATACACTCATCCGGTGCGATAAGATCTATCCCTTCGAACTCCCCAAACTCGATATCAAGACCACGGACCAGGGCTGCCGGGATCTGTTCATCAGACTCTCCCATGACCAGTTCGGCTGCAGATGCGATATTGTCCGCGACCGCCCGTCTGGTGACCTTGAGTTCCCGGCCAAAGAGATCTTTTCTTCCCCTTTCATCGATGATGGCAGGAATGCCGGAGCAGGCGATGGCTACCCCTCCGGACCCATATCGCATGGGATGAGTCCTGCTGTCGATAATAAGAATTGCAACAACACAGCCGGTCTTTTCAAGAATAGTTTTCCGGAGATCGTGTGCCAGTGCATCAGGATCTGCCGGAAGGAGTGTGACATGCCCTTCAGGTGCATTTGATCCGTCAACCCCTGCATTTGGAAGAAGATGACCTGATGTTATGGATAGTAAAAACCCAGGTATTCCCCCTACAACAGCATCAGACTCCTGGATTACCACTTCAGCCAGAGCCGGTTCGATGTCATACTGCAAAGCTACCTCTAGTGCCTCTTCTGATGGCTGGATTGATTCGAGTTTAACAATTCTCCCCTGGGCGGTTGCAACCGCAGACTCTGCAAAGACGATGATGTCATGATCCTGCAGGACAAGTCCCTGAGTATCAAGGGCAGTAAAGAGATGTTCCAGCAGGGAATCGCCAGGTTTTATGAGTGCAGTCTGTAGTCCGTAGATCTGAAATTGTCTCATTCCTACCTCATCAGGTGCATGACACTTTTGATAACATCCCTGGTCTCCGGGATGTCATGTGCTCGAATAACTGATGCCCCGCTTTCAATTAATCTGGTCGTCACGGCAAGTGTTCCGGCAAGTCTTCCGGTTGGTGACTGACCGGTTAATTCACCAATAAATGACTTTCTCGAGACAGCGACAAGAAGTGGCAGATCATATACAGATAATTCATGAAAATGCCTGCATAGGTCCCAGTCATCTTCTGCTGTCCGTTCAGGTATCCATTTGCCGATACCGGGATCAAGGATAATATCCTCAATCCCATTGTCACCTGCCCGTGTCAGAACATTTCTGATTAAATCATGGGTATCCTGAAGAGAGCGGGCATCCCCTGGCGATTTTCCAGATGCCATGAGAACTGCCGGAAGTCCGGCATCTGCGATGAGCTCTGCCAGATCAGGGTTTGAAAGTCCGGATATATCATTTGCAATATGGATATCAAAATGAAGAGCAGCATTCAGGACTTCAGGGTGCATGGTATCAATACTGATGATAACGTCCTCACCCTGCAGTTCGTGTAAAGATTCTTTTATTCGGGCAGTCTCTTCAGATACTGAAATCGGGGGGCTGCCCGGTGCCGTGCTGCGTGCCCCTATGTCAAGAATCTCAGCCCCGTCAGTTATCATCTGAACGGCAGTCTCATGAACCGCTGAAATTGGCACAAAAGAACCAGGATAAAAAGATTCGGGACTAATGTTCAGAACACCCATCAGGACAGGGCAGGACCTGCCGATATGAATGTCCTTTACATGAAATGTCCGCATCGACTCCTTGCGATATCTGCGGTGTTTTCCATAAGTGATGCGATAGTCATCGGTCCGACACCGCCCGGGACCGGCGTAATTGCCCCGGCAATCTTCTCAACCTCATCAAATGCCACATCACCACAGAGTTTTCCGTTCACCTGGTTTGTGCCGACATCAATAACCGTCGCTCCTGGTTTGACCATATCTGCGGTTATGATCCCTGCTTTTCCTGCAGCACTCACAAGTATGTCTGCCTGTTTTGTAATCTCTTTTAGATTCTCTGTTTTGCTATGACACATAGTCACGGTTGCATCTGCATGAAGAAGAAGAAGAGCAATCGGACGACCGACATCCACACTCCTCCCAACAACAACTGCCCGCTTGCCTGCGATTGAAATTTTGTTCTCATGAAGAAGGGTCATGATCCCCTTTGGTGTGCAGGGTCTCGGGCCGGGAAGTCCGGTGACCAGCCTTCCCATGTTCAGGGGATGAAATCCGTCCACATCCTTTTCAGGAAGAATTGCTGCCAAAACTGCTTCGGTATCAATGGATTTTGGGAGAGGAAGCTGGACCAG
Source organism: Methanospirillum hungatei (assembly GCF_020216685.1). GTDB lineage: Archaea > Halobacteriota > Methanomicrobia > Methanomicrobiales > Methanospirillaceae > Methanospirillum > Methanospirillum hungatei_B. The sequence continues at coordinate 11,062 of NZ_JAIWNS010000117.1, forward strand.
TATCCCATCAATATCCGGATCTTCGTTCAGCTGACGGATCCTATCAAGGATAGTCCGGGTGGTTGTGTCCTCCGGGAGGGAGATGTTTACCGAAGAGATGCCGACCTGTTCACACGCCCGGTGCTTCATCCTGACATACATATGTGATGCCGGGTCATCACCCACAATAACGGTAGCAAGAGTAGGGGAGAGACCCCCCTCAATAATATCTTCTTTCAGCAGTTCGAGTCTTCGTGCTGCAAGTCCTTTACCATCTAATATCATGTCAGATCAGGGTAGAGGGGATATTGGCTGGCAAGAGATTTGACTTCTTCCCTGATGGTATCCTGAAGTCCGGTATTCTTGCTGTCACGGATGATTGCTGCAATCCATTCTCCGATCTGTTTCATTTCGCTCTCTTTCATACCACGGCTGGTAACGGCGGGAGTTCCGACACGAAGACCACTGGTGACAAAGGGGCTCTTGGTCTCATTCGGAATGGTGTTCTTGTTAACGGTAATCCCGGCATTTCCAAGGGCCTGTTCTGCCTCAAGTCCGGTAATACCAAAGTTCGTCAGGTCAAGAAGACAGAGATGGTTGTCGGTTCCACCAGAGACAAGTCTGACACCGTTTGCTGATAAGGTATCAGCCATTGTCCGTGCATTCTTAACAACCTGTTCTGAATATTTTTTGAACTCTTTTGTGGATGCTTCCTTGAAACAGACTGCTTTTGCAGCAATGATATGCATCAGGGGCCCGCCCTGCATTCCGGGGAATACGGCCTTGTCAATGGGTGCTGCAAACTCCTTGTCACAGAGGATGAATCCACCACGGGGACCACGAAGTGTTTTGTGCGTGGTTGACGTGGTAAAGGTTGTCAGACCGACCGGACTTGGGTGGATGCCGGTTGCACACAGACCTGCAATATGCGCAATATCTGCAACACAGTATGCTCCGACTTCTTCAGAGATCTCAGCAAAGGCCTTAAAATCAATCTCTCTTGGGTAGGCACTTGCACCGCATACAATAATCTTTGGTTTGATAGTTCGTGCCATCTCGGCTATCGTGCCATAATCCATCCGCTCTGTCTTTAAATCAACCCCGTACTGGTGTGATTCATAGATTATACCTGAAAAGTTCACCGGGGATCCGTGGGAGAGATGGCCACCCTGTGAGAGGTTCATGGAAAGGATCTTATCACCAGGCTTGAGGACAGTGAAGTATACTGCCATATTTGCCTGGCTGCCGGAATGTGGCTGAACATTTGCATGTTCTGCACCAAACAGGGAACAAACCCTGTCGCGGGCCAGATTCTCTGCCATATCATGGAACTCACACCCGCCGTAGTACCGTTTGCCCGGATACCCTTCTGCGTATTTGTTCGTCATGATTGAACCGGAAGCTTCAAGGACTGCCCTGCTGACGACGTTCTCTGAAGCAATAAGTTCAAGGCCGTTTATCTGACGGTTGGTTTCTTTATCGATGATCGCTGCAATTTCTGGATCAGTCGTTTCCAGATAGGACATGTGCATACACATCTGGCATAAAAGGGTAATATGGTTTTGTACATCCGGATAATTTTTCTCTGTCAAGCGGTCAGTTTAAGAGAAAATGAAAAATTGAGAAGGGAAATATATATGTATTAGTATCAAATACTAACACAGACAGATAGCCGGGTTATATCAGGATTGTAAGTTATGAGCGAAGAAGGGTACGGGACAAATAATCTTGATGAACGGGTTCGTCTGCTCGAGCGGAAAGTAGCAGACATGGAAGCGCTCATCAAAGGCCTGACAGATGAAATGCTGGATATGAAGGCGGTTGTTATGAAGCTGAAAAAGGAACAGCGGCCACCACCGGTTATCCAGGCAGTTGCTCCACCAATCTCCCGAAGCAAGGTTGAGCGGGAAAGTCTGGAACCGGAGGCTGAAACGGTAAAAACGGTCTCTCCTCCGGCACGGGATAAGATCACCCTGAAGATGCAGCCAGATGGTACATTACAGCCGGAGAAGGAGAGCGGTGAAGAGATTATCATTGCATCCGCCCGCGATGCCCGGATGAGATATAAGGACCAGCATCAGAGAAGTGGTTCGAATGATCTCATCATTGCAGAAGATAAAGAGCCTTCAGAAGACTTGTAAATCAGGAAAATAATTCCCCTTCCTTGCTCTGGTGTAAGGGTTTGCATATCACACAACTTGAAATAGATAATTTCAAATCTTTTGGGAGAAAAACGAAAATCCCATTTTTACCGGGATTTACCGTAATTTCCGGACCGAATGGTTCAGGAAAAAGCAATATTATTGATAGTATTCTTTTTGTTCTTGCCCTTTCTTCATCAAGGCATCTTCGTGCAGAGAAGCTGACTGATCTCATCAATCTGAACACCGATAAAAATACCGCCGAAGTTGAGATAACGTTCTCTGACGGGACACATATCCGGCGTCGTATCAAGAGAACCGAAAACACCTATTATAATTATCTGTATCTGAATGGACGCTCCTGCAGGCAGGGAGAACTTCTGGACTTTCTCGCCGGTCATGGAATTGTGCCCCATGGGTATAATGTGGTCATGCAGGGGGATATCAACCGGATTATCGAGATGAGTGATAATGAACGGAGAAAGATTATCGATGAGATAGCCGGTGTTGCCGAGTTTGATTCAAAGAAAGATATGGCCCTCTCCGAACTTTCACAGGTCAGGGAGCGAATGACTGAAGAGTCGGTTCACATTGAGGAGCTGAGTGTCAGGCTTACTCAGCTGGAGAAACAGAAGGAACAGGCTGTTTCCTATCGGAAATTGCAGGATGAACTGAAATATCTGACAATGTGCCGGTCCGCCGCACGATTATCTGCCCGGAAGAAGGATCAGGATGTACTTCTGCAGTCAATAGCCGAAGAAAAAAATCAGGTAGTCCAGATTGAGGCAGATATCTCATGGAAGTCTCATGAACGGGATTTTATCAGGGATGAGATAGCGGAGATAGATCAGAAGATAACTGCCAGGACCGGGAGTGAATACATGGCTCTGGTGACCAGGATTGCAGAGGCAAAGGCTGCAATTGATGGTTTTTATCGGTCGATAGATCGGGCCGGCCGAGACAAGGAGGAAGCGAATAAAAGGCTTTCTGATGTTTTCACTGATGTAAAGCGGCAGGAAGAGCGACTACAGGCCCTTGACACCGAAATGCGGAACCTGATGATTGATCGGACCAACCTCTCTATGACGGCATCTGCAGTGCAAAAGGAGTTTGATCGGATATCGCAGGCAATTGCCCAGGAGACAAAAGGTCTTGAAGAAGAGGAGGCCCGACTGGAAAGCCTGCGGTCAGAGATTCACAAAATCCGCGAAGAACGGGGTGAATTACTGCATCAACAGGATATTCTCATTGAACGGTCACGGATGCGAAGCGCTGAGGAAGACCGCCTTACCTCCCGGATAATTGCGATAGAGAAAGATATCAGAGAGAAGGATGAGGATATCGCAGGTCTTACCACGGCATTATCCCGGCTTTTCGAAGAGAAGAAAGAGCATGATCGGATGATGGCCGCTCTTGATACTGCTCTATATACGAAACGTGAAGAGCATGATCGACTGATTCGTCAGATCCGGGATCTTAAAGTTGAAATCGGGAGAAAAGAAGCGCAACAACAGGCCCAGGGTCGGTATAATCGTGCGATGGAAGCAGTTCTCGGAATGGACGGGGTGTATGGCACTATAGGAGATCTTGCAACCTGTAAACCTGAATATGCGAATGCACTCACTATTGCAGCCGGAGGAAAGATCCATTTTGTTGTTGTTGAGACCGATCAGATAGCTGCTGATGCGATCCGGTACCTGCAGGAGCATAAACTGGGTCGGGTAACATTTCTCCCATTAAATAAGCTCAGGCCAAAACCGCTCCCCTCTCTGCCACCGGGATCAGATGTTCTGGGATTTGCTCTTGATCTGCTTGATTATGATCCCCGGTTTGATGCAGCCTTCAGAGTTGTATTCGGTTCCACCATGGTTATTGATACCCTTGACCATGCACGAAAGCGGATTGGTTCATCACGCATGGTCACCCTCGATGGGTCGCTGCTGGAACCATCCGGAACAATGACCGGAGGGAGCATGAAGAAAGATGCCGGCGGGTTTGGGACAACATCGGTTGATGAGGTGAAGCATCTTTCATCCCAATTAGCTGCTCTGACTGCTCAAGAACAGGCACTGTCCGAAGTATTGAAAGCTGATACCACCGAGCGTGATTCTGTACAGAGCCGGAGACTGGAACTTGAAGGTGCCGTTGTCAGGGCGAAAGGACAATTGGAATCTGCAGAATCAGCAAAGGTCAATCTCCTTTCCGAGAAGGATTCTCTTCAGAAACAGCGTGAAGAAGCAGGCGGAGGAGGCTGTGGCAGTTCTCTTGAACTTGCAACGGTTGAAGCAGCGATAGAAGAGAAGAATCAGACTCTTGCGAGGATTCAGAAAGCGATTCAGGATATCACCAATCATCTGTCTGAAACCGGCATTCCTCAACTCTACGAACAGCGTGAAGAGGCTGAACGACAGATTACCGAGATACAGAGGAGGCTGCATAACAAAGAACAGGAGATCAACGAGATCCGGTTGGAGCTTGGGTTTGCCCAGAAAAAAGTTGAGGAAGAACGTCAGCAGATGGAGCGTATCCGGGACCAGATGAAACGGTACGAGGAAGAGATACGCGAGTGTCATGATGAGATTGCGAAGAAGCAACAGGATATCAAGGATGCCGAGACAACAGTTGCCAAGTTCTCCCAGGAGATAGAGGATCTCCGGTCAGAGCGTTCAGTACTATCAAACAAGGCGGACTCCTTTGATCTTGAGATTCGTGAGTTTTCAGGGAAAAAGGATCGGGTCCTGCTGAAAATTGAGAGTATGGAGGAGAAGTTATCTGCTCTGAAATCGGAAATTGCAGAGTTGGTAACCGAAGCTGGTGAGTGCAGAACCGATTTAAGTGAAGAGGAGATTGAGGACCGGTCACAGAAGACAATGGTCGCGATTGAACGTCTTGGGGATGTCAATATGCGGGCCATTGAGGAGTATGAACAGGTCCATGCGGTTGTTGCAGAACGTATGTCAAGAGTTGAAACGTTAAAACGGGAGATGAATGATATTCAGGAGCGGATAGAATTTTTCTCAAAGAAAAAGTATGAAGCCTTTCAGGATGCCTTCACTTCTATAGATGCCAATTTCAGGGATATCTTCTCACGCCTTACCATGGGCTCCGGAGAACTCAGGCTTGAAAACCCCGATGATCCCTTTACTGGCGGTCTGTCTTTTGCGGTCCAGCCACGTGATAAAAAAGTGCATCATCTCTCTGCACTCTCCGGTGGTGAAAAGTCGCTCACAACGCTTGCCTTCATCTTTTCGATACAGAAATACATACCTGCGCCTTTTTATGCATTTGATGAAGTGGACATGAATCTTGACGGATCAAACGTAGTGCGGATTGCTGAGATGATCCGGGAGTTGTCAGGAACATCACAATTTATCAACATCTCTCTTCGAAAGCCGATGATTGATTCTGCAGACCGAATCCTCGGGGTGACTATCAGGCCTGATAAGACCAGTCTTGTGACCGGAGTGAGTATGGATGATTGATGACCCGGTTGAAATCCTGGTAAAGATGGCTGAACGCGGGGAGATTGATCCCTGGAATATCGATATTACCGAAGTAACCGATCGTTTTTTCGCTGAGATGGAGAAGCAGGAGATGCTTGATCTCCGCCTGTCAGCGAGAACTCTTCTATATGCTGCTACCCTTCTGCGGATCAAATCCGATTATCTGAAAGATACTTCATGGGGATTTGAGGAAGAAGATGAGGGGGGAGATATCCCTGATAGTCCTGATGACGATGGTACATCACGGATTCACAACCCAGTCCAGCTGCTGGAACATGAGATCACCCGCCGGCTGGAACGGAAGAGTATGCGCAAACAGCCGATCACTCTCTACGACCTCATCAACCTTCTTCGGAACGCAGAAAAAGAAGAACGAAGGCGACAACGCGAAGTCTGGAGTTATGACGGGCTCGTGTACACTGAAGAGGTTGTCTCAATCGCCCATGAGGAAGCGTACCAGGAGAATGCCATGGAGGTCCTGACCTGCTGTGTGGACTGTGTATCTCAGGGCCGGAAAGTCACCTTATCAGAGATTGCAACCCGTCTGGCATGGCCGGTTGTTCATGTCTTTATCCCGCTGCTCTTCCTCATGCATGAGGGATACCTGGAGATTTCCCAGGACACGTTCTTTGGCGAGGTATATATTGAACCCAATCCGGCCACGTATGCGGCTATCCAGAATGCAACCGGATCAGGTATGATCTGAATC
>NZ_JAIWNS010000118.1 GCF_020216685.1 Methanospirillum hungatei
AGAGAATAGCTAAGAACCCCCTTACAACAAATTGGGGTTTATAAATACTTTATAAACTAGCGATCATAAAAGGGGGGTTTTTAGCTATCCTCCGTACATTATTTCCATCCAATAAACACTCCAAACATATCATACTGTAATGGTGCAAGTATCCGGGCAAAACCTGCAGCTTTCATTTTTCTGTAGAAACCATGTTTTGTGTCAAGAAGGGGCCATGCCTGCTCTCTTCCGGATACTGTCTCGCGAATCTGATCTTCTGGCATGCCGGTCTTTCTCATATGATCTTCCCATCTGCTTCGGTATATTGATTCAATCCAATCCTCTTCCGGTCTCATAACATCTCCGCATATGAAAAGTCCTTCTGGATTTAGTTTTTGATATATCTCATCAATGAGGTTTTTCCGGGACCTATCAGCAATGTGATGGAGGGTAAGTGTTGATACGATGCAGTCAAAGGTCCCTTCAGGCAGGCCGGTGGTGATGTCACCTTCAATGAAGGTGCACCTGGTAATTTCTTTTTTCCTTTTAGCTAGGTCCAGCATCTCTGGAGATTTATCCATGCAGGTGATCTCATAATCAGGACAATGGCTGAGCATGAGTGCGGTGAAATAACCGGTCCCTGAACCAAGTTCCAGAATAGAGATCTTCCGGTGTGGAATGAATGAAAGGCATGTGGAAAAGAACAGTTCCGCATTCGGAAGGATGCGAAAGAGGTTCGTGTCGTACTGAGTGATCCGGTTTAAGTAATGTTCGTGATCAGACATCATTATATCAAATGATTTCATGTGTCTTAATTGGTGAGATATTGCTCGTGAAAAAAACTGCATGATACATGCCTTTACTCTTGTTTCAGAGTTTATGAGTAATTCAGATAAGTTCTCTCTTATGGAGGAACACGTTTGGTCTATGTTACTTTCTTGTTGTTTTTTTTAATCGGACCTTTAAAGTGTTATTTGGGTAATATATCAAATAATTCTTTTAATGATATCTCATGAATAGGATAATGAATTAAAGAATCTCCGCACCTCATTACGAATTTTCCCGGTAACCCCTGAAACCTATCTGAACAATGTAATCAAAACCAGGATATTATTTCCAACAACTGCAATAGCCTGTATAATTAGAATTACGAACGTTATCCATGCTGCAAAAGGATACCGTCGCTCTGCCGTTGAGAGTGAGTAATACGCCCAGATCAGAAACAATATTTTAGCGAGAGTCATGATTGGCCAGAACCATAGGGTATGTTGGAAAATATGGAATACTGGGTTTAATTCCACACCTCCATAGTCCAGCACAAGTTTTGTCGTCAGAAGATCGAGAACTTGGAGACTGAATAATGCGGTGATAGCGATCATCCATGGGAGATCCAGATGTGAGATCTGTGATTGTCCAATCCATGTTGCCTTTCGACGAGTTCCGGTCCTGCCATATATGCCCATGTGTGATACCTGAATGGACCGGTTCATAAAAGCATCTCCGGACAATCGAAAAGTGACTCTAAAAACGTCATTTCGTGTGACGGAAATGCCATTATTGTTAAAGAGGATGAATATCTGGTATAGTATGTGAGGAACTAATAAATGGTCCATTGCACGCATGTCCTGAATGAGGTATTTGTATTGGAATAGAAATATTGGTTTGTAATAAATCTGATGAAAATTGGAGATTTAATCTGATTTATCGGATATTAGACTTATTTTTATTCCTATCATGAAAAGTGACTGGAGTGGATATCTGTTAATACCTATGAAAATTCATACGAGGGGAAAATCACCATGAGTTAAAATGGAAACAACATCATGAATCAGATATTGTTTCTTGGAATGTATTCCTGTCATAAAATGGTTAAAATGTGAAAAAATTTTTAAAAAAGCAAAATTCCGCTCATTTTTTCAAGTAACTATGTTCTTCCAGGTTGTATTCCACCAGTCATCCACAGACCTGCTAAACCGGGCATATTTATCATCAAGCGATGTGACATCATCAGCAACAATTTCTTCCTTCATAATGACGTTCCGGTTATTCCCGGTATCCGAAATATAGAGGTTTCCGTCAGGCCCGAATGAAAGTCAGGTGGGTCTGGAGAACTGGCCCTCCTCGTTTCCGTGTGCTCCAGATACTCGGTAAAAATTTTCTTTTTTTCGGTAATAATTGCCATTTGAATTATTCTCAATTTTTTCCATACAAACGGAAATGATTGAATGAATCAATTTTTTTCATCATTCTGCCTCAGCAGAAACAATACATTATCTTTCTTTTTCTGAAAATGAAATGTAATTATGGGCTATTTATCCTATAACAATTTTACCTGGACAATTCCTTACAAGACTGGTGCATAATATTCACCCGTTTCTGTTCCGGAAACAAAACTATCAGCATACTCTTGTAAGACATCTTTTGGACTTAGGTCTTTACATTCATCCGGGTGCAATGCCTTTGCAAGATATACGAGACCAGCCGGACTCCGGGGACCATACACCAGGTCTCCATTCAGGACAAACACCTGTTTTTCTTTTACTGCATCAAGTGAGTCAAACCCGGTTCTCGCAATCATTTCATCCCGGACCTGTTCCAGCGTTTTATCCGGCTTAAGGGAGACTGTTTTTATAATTACCGACGGATTCTCACTCATAACCCATTCAGGAGTGACTTTTGGCCATTGTTCACCAAGACTTGCGGCAAGGTTTTTTCCCCTCGCTATTCCCATAAGGATATCAATTCCGCTGTCTTTGCCCTGAGCAGAATAATCAGAATATCCTTCAATGTATACAGTTGGGAGATCTTGTTCGGGCATATTTCTAAACCGTGACGTAACTTCATCCTCCCATTTCTTCACAAAGGTAAGGTATTGTTCTGCTTTCTCATCAGCACCGATCATTGTTCCCAGAGATGTAATATCATGTTTAAGGGTATTGAATTTGTAACAGTCAAGATAAATCAGATTAATTCCTGCGTTTTTCAACTGTTCAGCGTTCTTTGGTTTGGAACTGGAATATGAAATGACGGCATCTGGTTTTAATGCAAGAATCCGCTCAATACCAGGTGTCTGCCAGTCTCCAACACTTATCGCGTTTGGCATGTGTTTCATGAGTGCAGTATCTTTCATGGTACTATCAGTAAGACCAATTATGTTGTTTCCTGCCCCAAGAACCACCAATGCTTCTGCTGCATCACTGTTCAGGCAGATAATCCGTTTCGCAACAGATGGAAGGGTGATGGTATCTCCTGACGTATCGGTGAATGAGACATCAGCTGAGCAGAATGGTAGTATTAATCCACAAATCAGTACGAATATCGCGAAGTAGTACATGTACGAATTTTTCATCATAATAATCATCAGTTTTTTGTTCGTCTGGCAATACAAAGAGCGTAGGAATTCTCATACCTGCACTTTTCTGAATACATGAACTGCAACTCCGATTATGAACACACACAAGATGGATAAAAATCCAATCTGAGTCAGAGGAATCTCTCCTGTCTGGAAGATCCTGATCCCATCTATCGCAAAACTGAGCGGATTTATGTGGGCTACAGGTATTAGCCATGAGGGCATCTGTTCGTAGGGCATCATTGCCGATGAGGAAAAAAACAGGGGCATCGTAATCATTGCGTTGGCAGCAGCATATTGATCATGATCATCCAGGTAGATCGCAATTGACGCCGCTGCTGAAGCGAGTAATGCCCCGAAAATGAACAGGATAAGGTATGTTCCTGCTAATTGAGATGGAGTATAGAGTTTCGCCCCAAGGAGAAAAGCGAAGCAGAGAATTATCGTTGACTGAATAATTCCCCTGATTGAAATTACCAGGATCTTTCCAAACAGGATACTTTCCCGTGGTGGGGGAAGAGCAAGAAATTTATTAAAAAATCCAAGCATGCGGTCAAGAATGAGAAGTCCTCCACCAGCAAGCGATGCTGAGAGAATAGTCATCACAAGAATTCCCGGGGTTACAAAGTCGATGTAATTATCGGTAAAGGATATCGGAAGGGCCAGGCCTACAAAGAGGAGCCATGCAGCTGGCATGACCATAGCGGAAATAAACCCCCATTTCCCCCGGAACCAGCGGATCAGATCCCGACGGCAGTATACCAGAATCGGATTCATCCTCTCCTCCTGGTCATATTTCGAAACGTGCTTAAATTAAAAGGACCCTTATCCTCTTCGGTTCCGACAAGATGGAGAAATACATCATCCAGGGAGGGTTTTCGAAGTGACATGGCGGTTACGGTCACGCCATTTGCACTCAGGGCATCTTTGATCTGAGGGAGAGCCTCGTCTCCCGAATCAGCATAAAAGACTATGCTTTCATCTTCGAAAAAGGCGAACCTGACACCGGGAAGATCAACTCCAGTGCAGGGACCGGTAACCGATACCGAAATTACATCTTGTGAGATTATTTTTTTAAGATTTTCAGGAGTGTCTATCGCCTTGATAGTGCCATGATCAATAATTGCAACCCGGTCGCAGTACTTATCTGCTTCATCCATATAGTGTGTCGTTACAAAAATCGTCATCCCGGCATTGCGGAGTTTTTTGATGTGTTCCCAGATCTTTTTCCGGGCTGCTACATCAAGACCGACGGTGGGTTCATCCAGGAAAAGTACCTTAGGATTGTGAACCAGTGCCTGGGCAAGCTCCAGTCTTCTTCTCATTCCACCTGAGTATACTTTGGCATATTCATCAGCACGGTCGGATAGTTCCAGTATCCGGAGTACTTCATCGGAACGTTCAGCCGGGTTTTGGACTCCGTACAGTTCTGCAAACATATGTACATTCTCTCTCCCGGTAAGCCTGACGTCAACTGCCATATCCTGGGGAACATAACTGATCGACTCCCTGACTTTTCTGGGTTCAGTATGGATATTATACCCACAGACTTCTGCAGTTCCTTCTGTCGGTTCCAGGAGCGTTGTCAGCATCAGGACCGTGGTTGTTTTTCCTGAACCATTCGGACCGAGAATGCCAAATATTTCGGTTCCTACAGAAAGATTTACCTGATTTACGGCACAGAGGTCGCCATACTTTTTTGTCAGATCATAGGTGACAATTGAATACCTGGCATCATACGTCGCTTCTTTTTCCACTGGTATCACCTGTCAACTCTGTTGTATCTGCGTATGCTCTATTGAGATCCGCTTTTTTCCAGTCCGGAATAACATACCGTCCGGCATCAGTTGATATAAATTGCATCGGAACTCCATAGACGGAAATGATATTTTCCTCGGTCATCACATCATCTGCAGTTCCTATACACACGATCCTTCCCTTATCGATGAGCATCACCCGTTCGGCATAGTGGTAGGCAAAATTCAGGTCATGAACTGCAACCAGGACTGATTTATCTTTCTTTTCAGAGATCGCTCTTATCATCGAGAATACATCAATCTGGTGACGAATATCAAGGGCACTGGTAGGTTCATCAAACAGGTAAAAATCAGGATCCTGAGCGATAGCCCGTGCAATAAAAACCCGTTGTCGTTCGCCTCCTGATAATTCGGTCAGCATTTTTTCTGCCATGGGTGCAATATTGAGCATTCTCATTGCATTGTTCACAATATCCAGGTCATGATCGGTAAGAGACCACTGCACATGCGGCCGTCTTCCCAGAATAACTGATTCCAGAACGGTTGCAGAAGTGAGAAACTGAAAATCCTGGGGAACATACCCGATCTTTTTCGCTATCTCATTCCGGGAGATGGAATCAAGGTTCTGGCCTTCCAATAAAAGCTTCCCATCTTTTGGCTCCAGAATACCAGCAATAGTCTTGATTAACGTGCTTTTTCCTGACCCGTTCGGTCCGATAATACACAGGACTTCTCCCAGGGGAAGAGAGAAACTGATATCAGAGAGGACACGAATGGATCCATAATGCACAGATAATCCTTCAACAACAAGTGTCATTATCCGCCTCTCATGTGATCATCCGGTGTTTTCCCCGTAATATGAGGAACATGAAAAAGATACCCCCGATTACATACATGATAACCCCGACCGGGATCTCAACCGGGTCCATAATCGTTCGTGCAACAGTATCTGATATCAAGAGGATGAGTGCTCCCAGGAGGGCGGAACAGGGGATCAGGTACCGGTTATCATTTCCAATCAGCATTCTGCCGATATGGGGGCCCATAAGGCCGATAAATCCGATAATTCCGGTAAATGCAAGGCAGGCAGAGGCAGCAAGGGTTGCGACGAACAGTCCGGTCAGACGAAGTCTGTTCACATTGACCCCCAGGTTTTTTGCAACATCATCTCCGGCGGAAAGGGTATTGAGATCCCAGGCTTTGGATTCAAGATAAAGAAAACAGAGGAGAGTAATAGGAGCGACGATAATAATTGCTCCCCAGTTTGCCCCCCACATCCCTCCCATCAGCCAGAGGGTAATCTCCCTGAGTTTTTCATCATTTGTCAAATACTTCAGGATCATGACACCGGCAGTGAAGATATACCCGATAACAACCCCGGCAAGGATAAGGGTAGCACTGGATGAACCTTTCATCCGTGAGATTGCATAAATAAAAAGAATTGAAAACCATCCCAGAAGAAATGCTGAAAAGATGATGACGCCGTTTTGAAATTCTTTCGGGATGAAAGGCATAAGGAAAGCTCCAAAGACAATAGCCAGGGCAGCACCAAATGATGCTGCGGATGAGAGTCCCAGGGTAAAAGGACTTACAAGCGGATTACGAAGGAGTGCCTGCATAACACATCCGGCTATCGCAAGACTTATGCCGGTAAAGATGGCAAGAAGTGCCCGTGGGATTCTGAAATCAATCACCACCGTCTTTTCAAAAGGAATCTCTTTCAAAAGGTCAGGGTTCATGACTGCCTGATGAACTATGGTAAGGATTCGATCAAAGGACAGATGGTAAGATCCTGCGTTCAGGGCATATATACAGGCACAAAAGAGGAGAATGATAAGGCCTGCGATGATAATGAATTTCTGCTTTCTCCCGGAAAGGTATAGAGTACTGGATGTATTTTCTGGAGATTTCATCAAAATTTTCTCTGATTATACATGATTTTATTCATATTCAGCCACGGATGTGTTCATTCCCAGGACCGTTGCACAGGTTAGATCTGATGCGGTCAGATCTGACATCTGGAAGTACCGTCCCTGTGTCCGCTGTGCAATGAAAGGACAGAACCCAAGTTGAATACTAAACCCACCTTTCTGTTTAGATTCGGTATCGATAATGACGGTTTCAATTCCGGCTTTTACCAGGTCATCGGCAATTAATGCAATCTCATCTTTCAGTTTTCCTCCATTCCCTACATTCGCCCGTCCATCGGTGATAAGAACGAGAAGGGGAAGGAATGATGGGTATTTCTGTTTTTCATGCATGAGTGTTGTAAGGGCTTTTTGTAATCCGGCTGCAAGCGGCGTTTTTCCACCGGTTGGCAGTTCAGATAAGCGATGGTATGCAAGATCGATACTGGATGTAAGGGGCAGGACCAGATCAGCTGCTTCACCCCGGAATGCAACAAGGCCGACACGATCCCGGTTCTGGTAGGAATCTTCAAGTAAGGAAAAAATCGCCCCTTTTGCTGCCTCCATCCGCTGTTCAACCCCCATCGAACCACTTGCATCCACGACAAAGAGGGTGGCAGTGGCCGTTTTTCCTATCCGTTTCTTCTGAAGGACTTCATCTGAACGGATAACTATGGCCAATGAGTCTGACAGACGCATCTTCTGATACGGGGAAACGGCCCGGATTGTGGCATCAAGGGCGATGTCACGTCCGGTTGGTCTTTTTTCCGCACCGATATACTGACCACGCCGGTCTCCTCCGTTCGTATCAAATCGTCGCCCCGGGGCGTATCGTTTTTCAACCGTTCTTCGGTCCGGTGATTTTATCTTATCCGGATCTATGGGCGATCCAATCCGGAACACCTGATGTTTCTTTGGAGCGTTTCCTTGTGAAGCTGATGGATCTGTTCTGTTTTCTGGTTCAGATTGCTGGTTTTGTCCCTTGGATTCCTGTTGATCAGATGGTGGTTGATCCGGAGGGTTGTCCTGCTGATTCTCCTGATTTTGGGAAGGTTCGTTCATCAGGTCATCAAGCTTTTCCGGATCAACTTTTGGCTCCTCAAACGGTCTTCTTCTCATCCGGTGGGGAAGGGCAAGTTCAATAGCCTCCCGAAGGTCGTCCTGGTTTACGGTCTTCCGACCATCAAATGCTGCTATGGTCTTCGCTGTCCTGACAATGGTGATCTCGGCCCGGTGTGTTCGTACCCCAAGGCCAATGCACACATCCACTGCTTTTCGCACCAGATCATCTGAAATCGTTACACTGGGGAGGATTTTTATCGCTTTCCGAATCTTTTTTGCGATATCTTTCTGCTTTCTTTTGAATTTCTGACGGAAGGTATCCGGATCTTTTAAAAACTCTTCAGATGTCTTGACGATCGCCATTCGTTCATCCGGATTATCAAGTGCCTCAACCGATACCTGGAGTCCGAACCGGTCTAGTAACTGGGGTCTCAGTTCTCCCTCCTCAGGGTTCATTGTGCCGATGAGAATAAACCTTGAGGGGTGTGAAAATGATATTCCTTCACGTTCAACCGTGTTCACCCCCATGGCGGCTGCATCAAGAAGCACATCAACGACATGATCATCAAGAAGGTTTACTTCATCAATATACAGAATTCCGCGATTTGCATCAGCGAGTATTCCCGGTTCAAGTGCTTTAATTCCTTCCTTTAATGCCCGCTCAATGTCTATCGTGCCGACAACCCGATCCTCGGTTGCCCCGACCGGTAAATTCACCACCCGTATCTGCTGGTCTTTCGGATTTGGCAGAGATTTTTGTCTCTTTTTTTCTGCACAGAGTTCACAAAATTCAGATTCTTTTTTCGGATCACAGGAGAACGGGCACCCGGGAACTACCGTTATCATGGGAAGTATTTCGGCAAGGGACCTGACCGCGGTTGATTTTGCAGTCCCCTTCTCACCCCGGATAAGGACACCTCCGATGGTCGGGTTGATAGCATTCAGGACCAGGGCTTTTTTCATCTGGTCCTGGCCGATAATAGCAGTAAATGGAATAAGCGGTTTTTTAT
This sequence comes from Methanospirillum hungatei, assembly GCF_020216685.1. GTDB lineage: Archaea > Halobacteriota > Methanomicrobia > Methanomicrobiales > Methanospirillaceae > Methanospirillum > Methanospirillum hungatei_B. Next base: position 9,068 of record NZ_JAIWNS010000118.1, read on the forward strand.
GATGATGAGACATTATTTACCCCCTTTCATATGGCCAATCTTTTCTTTCCAGGCCGAAATATCATTCATCGTGTAGATATCGATAGATCCACCCTGTACCTGACCGTAACTTCCATCCATCCGGTCTTCCATCCATCCTTCAATCATCAGATACGCCTCTTTTACTCCCTCAATTACATCCGGATCTGCTTCCCAGACTCCCCGTTCATGAGCTTCAAGGAGTCTGCGTCCAATCTCTTCAAGAGCATAGGGATTGTTCTCTTCAAAAAAGTCCCGGTTCTCCTGATTTAAGATGAAGGCCCGGGCAATGTCATCAAAGATCCAGTCATCCACCTGTCCGGTTGTGGCATCCCAGCCATAAATCCTGCCAATTCTTCGGGAGAGTTCACTTGCGCCGGAGTACCCGTGTTCTTTCAGACCGTCGATATATTTTGGATTGAGAAGTTTTGTCCTCACAACCCTGGTTAATTCTTCTGCAAGAGTCCGGACTTCTACCTGGCCTGGGTCGCGGGTATCCCCATAATAGGTGGCTATTTTTTGACCTTTCACAGTCTCTGCAGCGATGGTCATGCCCCCGTGCGTCCCGAAATAGCAGCAGCAGCCAAGGAGATCATACTCATCGGTTGCTGTTTTATTGAATGTGACATCAACGGTTTTCAGCTGGGCGATGAGATCATCATGTGCCGGTCTTCCATAGACACCCTTTCCATACCCGTACCCGTTCCAGGCGATGTAAATATCTGCAAGTTCTGTCTCTTCTTTCCATGCAGAGGCATAGAGAGCCAGGTTTACTCCCATTCCATACGTCCCGGCCCGGCTGCCAAAGATCCGGGGCATCAGTCCGAGTTTATCTGCCTGATGTTTCCTGACATAATTCATCTCGTCCGGTTCATGAAGTGCCGCGACCTGAGCAACTGCATCATCCAGCAGATCAATACAGTTGTAGAAACAGTCACGGAGAATGCCTGATGCCCGGACACTGATATCGATTCTCGGCCTTCCCAGTGTTGACAGGGGGAGTATTTTCAGACTGGTCACCCGTCCCTGCCGGTATACCGGTTCAACACCGAGCAGATGGAGAAGTTTTCCGAATGTTTCCCCATCTGACCACATGATGTCTGATGCCATCCAGTAGACGGCCACGGTCTCCGGGTACCTGCCTTCTTCAGTCCGGTACTTTTCCAGCAGAACCTCTGCCAGTTTTCTCCCAACCCTGAATGCTGCCTCAGTTGGAACCGAGTATGGGTCAAGACTGTAAAAATTCCTCCCGGTCGGAAGAATATCTGTTCTGCCCCTGCTGACAAGACCTGACGGACCTGGCTCTAGATATGCAGATGAGAGTGCCCTGAGTAATGCCTCATGCTCATCAGATGTACCGATGAGATCAGAGAGTTCCATAACTTTTTCCGAAACCTGGCTCATTAATGGAGAATCAGGTCGGATCAGTCGTTCTCCTAAGGCTATTTCAGCAGCATTCCGAGGATTCTTCCCCTCCAGAAGAGCAGAGACAAATTTTTTTGCCTGGTCATCCAGCATCCGGTGAAGTGCAAATTCACCGGCTTTTGGTATCATGTCAAGGCCTGCAAGATCCAGCATAAGTGTACGCAGTTCTTGGTTGAACCTGAGCAGGCCGGTGATGTATGCTGCCCGTTTCTCTCCGATGGGAATTGAACCAAAGATGTGCATCCCATCTGGAATCTGGCTGTTATATATCTGTGTCAATGATGTATGAGCGGCTTTTATGACCTCATCCATTCCTCCTCCTGATTCTTTGATCTGTTCCAGTTTGATCTCCTGCCCGAGATTGGATCTTCTGATAAGGTCTAGGATAACATGTTCCAGAGCATGGGCTCGTGCAGGATCTGCATCCCTGGCACGGGTATATTCATCTATTCGGTCTGCTAATTCTGATAATTCTCCATAAAGGCCGCTTTCAGTCATAATGGACTGCATGTGACCAATGAGGGTTGCTGCAGTTCTCCGCTTGGCAATCGTTCCTTCCGGGGGGTTGTCAGTGTTGTAGATATAGAGGAACGGAACCGGGCCAAGGACGGCATCAGGAAGACATGAATCTGAAAGAACGACTGATTTTCCAGGCAGAAACTCAAGGGTACCATGAGTCCCTACATGAACGATTGCATCGGCCTGGAATTCTTTTACCAGGTACTGGTACGTGGCAAAGTAATGATAGGGCGGCGGGATATCGGGATCATGCAGGATTTTACAGACCTGGCCATCACACCTGCTTCCCGCACATCCCCGTTTCGGCTGGGTCATGACGAGAACATTCCCATATGATATGCCAGTGATGACCAGTTTTCCCTCATATATCATCCCTGCCGGCACTCCGTCTTTCTCTTCGCCCGGAGGATTACCCCAGGTTTCCCGAAGCTGGTCTTGTAATTTTTGGGGAAGGCCGGTTATCCATGGCTCCCAGGTCTCCCTGCCCAGGAGAGCTAGGGCACCTCCTTTTGTCACCGTTTCAGTGACCGATGTCCACCTGAATTCTGAGAGGGCTTTTCTCTCAAGAATGGTCGTGATAAGTTCTTTTCCATCCGCAGGTGGATCTACCGTGTACCCGGCATTGTTCATCATCTGCAGAATCCGGGCAACCGATTCCAATGCATCAAAATGGGCAGCGGTCCCCACGGTTGCTTCAATAGATGCACAAGGGGAGTTGTTCAGGATGAAGGCAACTCTCCGTTCTGCAGGATTCTTCTGTTTGAGTCGAATCCACCCAGATACCAGCTGGCCGATCCGGTCAATCCGTTCAGGCAGCGGATCATGCCACTCGGTCTCTCCCATAAGCGGATCATCAGGAGATTTGACACCAGCCGGGATCATGCTGGTCATTCCAAGAAATTCAGGAACGACAATGGCCCAGCCGATCTCTGATGCTGTCAGCCCGGCACTGTCCTGTTCCCAGTCTGCCTGGCTCCGGTTGTAGATGATCACCGGATGGATAATCGGGACATTCAGGCTCTTTAATCCCTCAACGGTCTCTTTCGTATTCCGGGATAACGTGACTGACTGGAGATTGATGAGAAGGTCTATCTTCCCGGTGAAGTAATGGTCGATGACCTCCTGTCCGGGCCGTGCCCCGAGATCTGCATCCCCGGTCCCAATACAGAATACCGGGATGACATTATGCTCCTGTTCAAGTCTTCGGATCAGGGCATTGATAACCTTCAGGTCGCGGTTAGCCCAGTATAACCGGTAAAAGAGGATGCCGATGGTTGATGTGTGTGTTTTTCCCCGCCAGGTGAAGTAATCATCAATACTTGTATAGATTCTGTCTGCATCAGGATGATATATGCCGTCCCAGACTGCCGGTTCGGGGGGGTCATATGACATATCTTCATGAAGGACTTCAGCCCGGAGATACCTGATGAGGTGATCGAGGTTCTTTTCTCCGCCATAGATGTAGTATGCAGATGCGGTTGCGGCAACTTTTACCGGGACCGTTGAAGCCGATAGTCCTTCCTGATCATACCCGATGGGGATTACCGGAATGCTTTTTGGTATTTTTGGGATGACATCATCCCAGAAGGGATCGGTTGAGGGGTGAATAATGATAAGATCAGCGGTATTGAGATGAGCGATATATGTATTGAGGGTATCCAGGTTTCGTGCTGCTGTACTGGTAATAAAGGCATGTTCTATTCCTTGTGAGTTGCATGCTCTGGTCAGGAGCGGGAGTTCGCCGCCCCAGATGATTCCGGATATTTTCATAAAGTGAGTCCTTTTTTTAAAATTATTTTAAGTCATGTGTATTTGTGCCTGTGAGTTAATTTAAATCAGGGAATGTTTTTTAGTATGTGTGCTGGTTTTTCTGAAATGGAATATATGTACTGAATATGAATGGTTTGGATGAAGAGCCATTTTGGAATTCACTCTACTCTATAGGGGCGATAAAATAATAATTTTTTTTATTATGTAAAATAAGTTCATACGAAATATTATTTATTCAGAAATTATTGTAAGACAATGATCGAAATATGTTGAAAAGCAAATTAAATATAAATATAATAGTTTCTTCACAGAGAACACCTGCGATGGCAGCTGGTCAAACAGATCATATAAGGTCGACGAGAGTTTGGGTTAACTTTCAAATTGGCCAATGGTCTTAAATTATTACCCAAATTTACCAACTTTCTGATGAGGAAATTGTTAATTATCACTATGAAGATGAGATGGATTTATCAGAAAATGCTCGAATTGAAGGGGAATTACTTTCACTTGATCCGGAAATGATAACCCCAGAACCAACCCTAGCACCCATAATCTCAACCGTAACTGACTGGAATCCATACGAAGTTCTTCCTCTCCCGAAACAAATCGGAAATCGCACATCGATCCTGAAAAATGATGATACAAATGCCAGAAAACCACTCAATACCACATTTTCAGGTTCTGTTGGTCTTGGTGGATATGCAAACGGAAAATTATTGAACATAACAAAAGGCCCGTTTGCCATCACCTATACCGTTCACCCGCACGTTACAAACCCCCTTCTCGTATGGGCAAAGCTTACCGTCAGTGATCCCTGGCAACGGATAATCGCCGAGGATGGATATAACCGGGGATATTCAAGCGAAGAAACAAAGACGATAACGATATACCGGGAAGGAATCCACTACCTGACTATCGAAGGAGAATTTGCGACAGTGGATTATTCCGTAAAGACCGGAGATCCGGCACTCGAGATCACACCGACACCGGTTCCGGAATATTATGAAGGGACATGGCCGGAAGGGGAGGGGCCGTACTGATGGGATGATTGTGGGAGAGGTAGGTGGAGATCAAAACAAGCCTGGATACCAAGGAGAATTGGTTCATGTGGATAATTCAATACAATAACTTCTTCCCCAAACTATTCCACTTATAGGGATTAATTTCTCTGATTCAGTTATATTTTGGCAATCAGATTGAATAACTGTCAAATTAGCACATTGCATTAATTACTAATATTATGGCATACTTGATTAATAGAATAAAGCTTAAAATCTAGAAAGGACGTTAAAAGAGGTTAAGTGAGATTTATTCCCTAAATAATAGAATAGTTTGGGATCTACTGATCCACGTATAAATTTATTCTACCTTTCATACTTTACACTAGAATTAGAAATGACAGGGAGATACTCGTTCTAACACCCTATCATTACGCAGGGGTCTGGTCCGAAAAGGTGACCGGGTCGTCGTCGGGATGGACGGAATCAGGGTTGCAGCCCCACAGCGGCCACGTTCTTCGGACGATATCTTTGGGTTCATGTCAAGTGGCGTCTCTCCGGAAAAGCCGATCAACCACCTGATCCAGGATCTCGCCCGGGAGATGAAGAATATCCATGACCAAAACGGCTCTATCATCTTTGTCATGGGAACTGCCATGGTGTATACCGGGGCAGATGAAGCATTCCTGGATCTCATCCGGATGGGGTATGTCCAGGCACTGTTCACGGGAAACGGGTTCTCCGTGATGGATCTTGAGAAACAGCTCTTCGGGACCGCCCTTGGGATGGATAAAAATACCGGGAAGGTCCGGAATACAGGATATAAGAGCAATATCGTGGCTATAAACGAGATCTGGAATGCCGGATGTATCAGGGAAGCAATCGGGAAGGGAATAATCAAAGGAGGAGTTTTGTATGAGTACGTACAGAACGACGTGCCTTTTGTGATTGGCGGATCCCTCCATGATGACGGTCCTCTGCCTGATGCGATAACCGATGTCCTGCAGGCCCAGGACGAGATGCGTAAATATGTACAAAAAGCGGACGTATGCATCATCTGTGCCTCCATGCTGCACGGAATTGCAGTTGGGAATATGCTCCCCTCACGGGTGAAAACCGTCGCAGTGGATATCAATTCCTATGTCGTGACCTGGCTGCAGGACCGAGGAACCACCCAGGTACTCGGCCTTGTGACCTACCCTGCCCTGCTCATTCCAATCCTGACAGGGGAGATCCAGAGATTGAGCGGGATGGATACCGCTATCCCCTGAATATGGTTATTAGATATCTTCTGGATATCATTGCCTGATATCAAACTGATTCTATGATCATGTTATGCATCATGGAATCGAATACAGGATCAGATGACTGACCGAATCAGCCCCCTCCGCGATGTCCTGGCAGGATTATGGTATCGAAGATCAAATCCTGCTGTCCCCGTTCGGCGCCGAAATTCCGGCAGACTCCCGGTATACATCATCACCGGCTTTCTTGGGTCCGGGAAGACGACCTGTATCAACCAGGTTATCAGGTCGACAGGTGATACCCGGTTTGGAGTCATCGTGAATGATTTCGGTTCAGTCAGTATCGATCAACACCTGATTGAAGCTGCCGATGGTCAGGTTATCGCCCTTGAAAACGGCTGTATCTGCTGTTCATTACGAAAAAGCCTGAGTGAATCGATTGAATTGTTCCTGCAACCGGATAACCGGCCTGATGTCCTCGTTGTGGAAGCATCAGGGGTAGCAGATCCGGCAGGGATCCTCTCACTCCTGGCTGGGGAAGAGATGCGAAAACGAGTCAGGGTTGCAGGAGTCATCTGTCTCGTGGATGCTGACGGGATCAGATCCGTATCCTGGATCATGAGTCATCTCGTCAGGAAACAGATTCGATCATCTGATCTTATCCTCCTGAACAAGACAGACCTGGTCTCTGCCTCAGTGGTTGCAACCGTGAGAAAAGAATGGATACCTTCACCGATACCTGTTCTGGAAACGAACCATGCGGCCTTTCCCGTTTCATTATTATTCGAAGGGCTTGCATCATCACATGATAATGACCTTCGGTCCCATGACATGTCTGCTCACCATCACCCGGATCATGAAGGTCATGGATTTTCGACATTTTCATGGACAAGTGTCAGGCCCATCAGGGTATCCTGTCTCAAATCGTTCCTGGATCGGATGCCGGTTGATGTTATCAGGGTAAAAGGGCTTGCATACCTGAGTGAACTTCCCGATCAGCAGGCGATCATCCAGGTCGTGGGAAAGCGGGTATCGGTAACCAAAGGCCGATCATGGGCAGGCAGAACGCCTTCTACCATGCTCACCTTCATCGGGACAGGAGATCTGGCAAATTCATCAGAATTTACCCGGAAATTGGAGTCGTGCGTGATTGAACACTGAATTTTATTATTATTGACATTAGTAATAGTATCCAGTAATGTATTGATGAATTGTACCAGAATAGAGGGCGGGATAAAATTGGATATCCTTCATGGATAATAACTACCATGTAACTGAAAAATAGGTTTGTTTTTGGATATTCACCACGGATCCATTTAACCGCATCAGCAATTTTGTCAGCCTGGAGTTCCTCAAGTTTCATATACTTAGCCCCCATCAAATCGGATATCTTCTGTGCTAATCCGAATGCAATATTACTTTGTTCAGTATCGATGACCACGGCGGATATCCCAGATTCCCGGATTTGATACGCAATCTCATTAGCATCATCAAGCGGAGCTCCTGAATCCATACTGACATTCGCTTTTCCATCAGAGATCAGGATGAATCGAAGAATAGTATGAGCATTAATTTATATTCTCTCGTTGCAGAACTTCAAATCCCTTGGTAAGACCATGAGTAAGCAGGGTTTTCCACCCACCGGCAGGGTTTGCATATATTTTCTGGCTAATTCAACAAAAGAGGGTATAATCAGATCGATTACTCGAATGGACCTAGGCTCACGATTCAGACGGTGCCTGGTGTATTGAATTTTTCAATCTCTACAACAACTTTCTTCCCCTGAAGGATGATTGCCAGTTTTATTATTTTATCCGGCTTTATGCCGGCATTGAGGATAGCAGATATATACTCCTTCTCTTGGATCTGTTCGATTGCATCCTGGGCAGTTTTCTCTGTATCGGTTTTGGTATCTGTAGTTTTAAATTCTATAATGTAGGCAAAATAATTATGACTTTTTCTTGGAATCATGAGTATATCTGCCCGGCCATACCATGTCTCCGGGTTTGATCTGATCTCATAGATATTTCTCAGGTTCGCCAAAAGTCCGAGTATGAACTCACCGTTCGCTGATCTTAAATTCAGATTCCTGAATTGATCCCAATTGAGTATAAACACTAATATCAACATTCATCAGATTTAAAATCTCTCGATGCTTTTGATTTATCCCGGTAAAAGTGTAAAAAATCTGTTCACCATAAAATGACACTAACAAATAAATCTCTTTGAAAAACTCAATAATTCTTTCAGTTTTAGGATTATTTACTATTTTCGTTGGAT
>NZ_JAIWNS010000119.1 GCF_020216685.1 Methanospirillum hungatei
ATTGTCGATAGTAATCAAACACCAAAACCTCTTCATGAGACATATTATTAGCTTATATTTTCTCGACTAACTTGTTCATTCGGAGATACTGTGATATCTTCGCAGCAGATAGTTCCCCAGGTATTACCGGTGGCCATTATATCCACCGTATTCCTGTTCTCAATATCATACTGTGAATTATCCTGGAAAGTATTTCCTCCGGTACTTCTTCCTCCTCCACCAATATCAGGCCGTGTGGCACCTCCGGTTGCGATGTAAATACCAACCGGATTTTGTTTTATGGTATTCCCCTGAATGGCCGGTGTTGAATCCATCCTTACAATAATGCCATATTCGCCATTTCCAGTAAGAGTGTTACCGGTAATCATCGGGTTTGCAGATCCCTTTATGCTGATTCCGGCACCTTTACAGGATATCTTGTTGTTCTCAATGGATGGGTGTGAAGATGCTGTGCAGTCAATTCCATTCAGGGTTGAGAAGGTGTTCTTTGAAATAGTGGGGTAACTCTCACCATATGCAGTTATACCCCAGTTCAGGTTTCCGGCAAAATTGTTGTCAGAAATTTTCGGGTGAGCAGTTCCGAGTGTCGTTATCCCGGCATGCGCCGTTCCGGAAAATGAGCATTTCTCGATAGTTGGTGATGTACCATCACACAGGATAGCCGTCCCATCATTTGTCCCACCCGGACTATTCACAATGGAAAAGCTCAATGAGGAGATAACAGCATTATCTGCCCCGATAATTGACGGATACCTGCCTCCCGGAGAATCCGGGATATCATATCGTGCTCCTCCTGATATTACCGGATTTGGTGATACCGGAACCATGGATACGGAAGATGTCACTTTTTTTCTGGTGAGTGTCATTCCATTTTTCAATCTGATGGGAAAGACCTCACCATTTGCTGCATCATACGTGTTCGCAGATTCAACCATGACGGTATCACCGGATCGTGCCCTGTTTACCGCTGCAGTAATAGTCTTGAAGGGTTTGGTCTCGGCTCCCGTTCCCGTACTGTCATTTCCGGTCTTTGAGTTTACATAGTATACCATCCCGGCTGGTTTCTTATTTAAACCTTCCGCGAATGTTGTAGGTGTTTTATCCAGATTTATCGGTGCTGCTGTCAGAGGCCAGCTGAGAAGACACCAGACAATGACCAGAATAAACCATGAACCAAAGGTTTTCATCATGTGTGACTCCTGAAGGGTAGTATACTCATGAAAAGAAAAAGTTTTGTATGTGGTACCAAAAAGGATAAATCATTCAGAAAACCGATATGAACCCTGGGGAACCAGTATTTCAAATCTTGCCCCCTCTCCCGACTTTCCCGTCTCCCGTATTGAAAGACCGGTTATCGAGAGGATCTCCCTGATCAGAAACAGTCCGAAACCGGTATTTTTTCCATAACCTCTCTCAAAAATATTTTCCTTTTCAGTATCCGGAACCCCTGTTCCGTCATCCTCATAGAGAATGACCAGATCCTGTCCTTCCTGTCTTTGAGACAAAAGTATCTGGCTGACTTTTTCTCCATGCATCAGGCTGTTCTGAATCAGATTTTCAAAGACTATACCCAGCATCTGATCTGCAAAAACTTCAAGACCATTAAGTTCATTGACTATCAAAACTCCATCAACTTTGAAACCATCAACCAGATGAGAAATATTCTGCCATTGCGGGCTTTCGGCACCGATATTCTGATAGGTACTGGTGAACACAATTTTTCGTTCAATATCTCCGGTTATAGAGCCAATCCGGCCGATTAACTCTTTTCCACTCTCGGTATCAATTTCTTCAGACAGGAGGTAGAGATATCCTTTCAGGGCAGTCAAACTGTTTTTTACATCATGACGGGTGATGCTGGTAAGCAGAGAGAGTTTTTTATTGACCATGGTAAGAGCCTGGGATATTCGTCTCTGTTCTCCGATATCAAGGAAAGAAATGACCGAGCCATATCCTTTCAGCCTGAGTGAGGAGGCCGTTGCCATTATCCATGCGATCTCACCCTTTGGGTTTTGTATACCGATCTCAATTCCTGCTCCATCCTCTCCTTGTTTAAGAAGTTCTCGTAAAGGATAGGTTTGTGATGAGCTGAATATGGTACCGTCATTTTTAAATACAGTCCATTCTGGTCTGGAGATGTCGTTATCAATGAGTTCTTCACGGCTGACGTGCAGAATCCGTGCTGCATGCTGGTTTACCTCAATGATGGCACCATTCTCATCCGTCACGATAATGCCGGTTGGAACACTGGAGAACAGTGTCTCATACTTCTGCATCGCTTCACAGACGATCTCTTCACTGGTTTTACGTTCAGTAATGTCAGTAACAATCCCCTGTAACGCAGTAATGGTGCCTGAGCTATCTGTTATCGGGGAATTTCTCTGGGATACCCATTTCAGTTCTCCGGATTTGGTAATAATCTGAAATTCATACGTCTCCGGTATTACACCATTCAGCAGATCTTTATATGCCTTCTCAAAGTATTCACGACTGTGGGGTGCTATACATCTTCGCAGTAACTCTGGATTTTTGTAAAATTCTTCCTGAGTATACCCGCTGATCTCCAGAACTGAGGGACTAATATATTCATATTTCCATTCTGGGAGCCGGAGCATGAAGATAAGATCTCTTGATTTCTCTGCAAGAAGCCGGTATTTCTCTTCACTATCGAGTAGAGCTGACTCCATCCGTTTTCTGTCTGTTATATCAATATGGGATCCGACCATCCGGCAGGGATTGCCTTCATTATCCCATGCAACAACCTTTCCTCTTCCATGGATGTACCGGTAGTCACCATTTTTCGTCCTGATGCGAAACTCGATATCAAACCCCCTGTCCTTTCTGGTAAGGCTCTCCTGTATCTCTTTTTCAGCACGAATCACATCGTCCGGATGAAGGAGTGACCGCCAGTTCTCATAATTGCCCTCAAATTCTCCTGGCTCATAGCCGATCATCCGGTAGTACCAGTCACTGAAATAAGCCTTGTTGGTCTTGAGGTTCCAGTCCCATATTCCATCACTGGTCGCTTCCATGACCAGTCTGTACCGTTCCTCACTCTCCAGTATTTGTTCAGACTGCAGGGCAAGCTGTTCAATCGTCTTTCGAAGTTCCTCTTCAGATGCAGCAAGCTCTTCATTTAACGATGTGAGTTCCTCATTTTTCTTTTCAAGCTCAATTGCTGCATGTGCGTGCTGAACAGCCCGGTTTACCATATTGATAAGTTCAATGAAAAGAGCAGCAGGATCTCCGTCTTTTTGCAGATAGAATGACGCCCCGGAATTCAGCGCTTCGATTGCGACATCCTCCCTCCCCCTTCCGGTGAATATTATAAAAGGAATGATTGGGTTATTCTGACGAATCTTTTTTAAAAATTCAATTCCGTTCAATCCTGGCATTTCATAATCAGAAACAATCACGTCAAATAGTTGCTTCTGCATGGTTTCCAATGCATCTTTCGCAGATATCGCCGTAGTTATCTGAATCATGCCGGATTGTTCAAGAAACATCTTTCCAATTTCAAGAAAGGATGGATCATCATCGACATAGAGCGCTGAGATCATAACATATCCTGGATATATGGGAATTATACCCTTGAGCATTTAAGACTGACCTTCACACCAGATCATATCCGGATATTCAGATATAGGCCTGACACTAACCTTTTAGCTGCATGCCAGGTCAGATCGTTCTTATTCATGCAGTTCCCGGCACCGGTCTTGGTGAGGCGGTCAACACTTATATATCCCATATCAAAGAGGATCCCTTTGGCTCGTGGATGATTCTTCCGACACACCGGCTTATCAGGACGGTTCGGGACCAGCTGATAAAGTCAGGAATCACCTTTCTTCCTGACCACATCTGCACTCCTGATGACTTGTGCAGCTATCTTATCGACCGGTATGGAGATGGAACGGTTCTCATAAAACCGGAGACATCACGGCTTCTTCTTGTAGATCTGTTAAAAAAACACCAGGATGAACTCACCCTCTTTTTTGCCCAGAAAAATCCATCTCCCCGTGCAGTCCAGGATCTTCAGATCCTGATGCAGGTCATCATCCGGAGAGAGATAGACTATCCAGCCTGCCTGGGCCCTCTGCAATCTGAAAAAAGTCATCAGATATCTCTGCTAATATCTGCATATCACCATATACTCAGTGAAAACAATCTCGTCGATCAGGATACCCTGCTCTTATGGACGATAGATTTTCTAAAGAAAAGAGATCCTACAGATGTCAGATCAATCATCCGTCATGTCCATTTATTCGGACTTTTCGAACCAATGCCCCTTGAAAAAAGACTGATATGCACATTGGGAGAAGTAGGCGAAACCCTGCATTATACGCTTCCTGATGGGAAAGATTTTGATATTTTTTCAGACACAGGTGACTGGCTCTCCTATGGGAGTGAGGAGGTTATACCATCAACCGGGATGGAGCAGCAGATGACGACCATCTTCTGTCATGATCCATCGGGAACTCTTGACTATCTGATCTTTCCTAACATATCTGGAATGGGGTTTTCAGATCCGGCGACGGAGATGAGAGAGGTAGCACGGGAAATTGTACGACTGCATGACATGGGAGTTTCCTATGAGGATATTGCAATAGCCACTCCTGATTTCAGGTCTACCCGTGGCTATGCGTTGGAGGCATGTACTGATTCTGGTATTCCTGTCCGACCATCACAAGGCCCTCTTCTGCAATCCTCTCCTCTTATCGCATATTATCTCTCCATTTTTGATCTCATAGAAAAAGGAATGCGATATGATGAGTTAGTACGAGTCATACAAAGCCCGTATTGTAGGTTCCGATGGGAGGCAGAGGAAGACGCGGATAAAAAATCCGGTGACCAGAAGAAGAGCGGAAAGACAACTTCCCGATACATCTTCCTTTCTTATAAAAATTTCGATCTCCTCTGTCGGACATATGGACTGGATGGCGGTCATATCGACTGGGAAAAACGGCTATCTGATGTTCTTTCATTCTGTAATGAGGAGGATAATGAACAGCCGATATCCGATGGACAGGGATCTGTTCAGAATAAAAAACCAGTTTCACGAACGTACCACCCCCGGCGACCACTGGGAAAACAGGAGATGAAAGATACAATAGAGGGTATTATCAGGTTGGTAGGAATCATTCGAAGACTTCGGGATAAACGAACCATCCGTGAGCATATCTGGCACTTTAAAACAATATTAAAAGAGATCGGTTCACCGGTCCCCGGCCTGGCACATGTCAACTCCCTCAATGCCTGGCTGACGGATGAGGAATACCTGGACCTGTCCTCTTTTCATACCGTGCTCAGTGAGTTACAGGATCTCTCAGGGACCGGTGTTATCTCTCATCTGGATCCGGCTGTACCGGTGACATTTATTGATTTCATTGGTGCCGTCCGTCATGTTCTGCAGGAAAAGTCAGGTAGTGTATCTCCCGATGCTTCAGGGGTCATACTAACAGGAATTCGTGAGATCGCTCATCAGCACTATCCGTATGTCTTTTTGGTCTCACTCAATGAAGGGCAAATTCCCCGGCTTACCACACGACTCCCTTTCACAAACTCCAGTGAGAACAGCCGGATGGATACAAGAACCCTCTCTGATATTCTCAGGCAGGAAAAATACCAGTTTATCACTGCACTCGCAGCCGGCACAAATCATCTCTACCTGAGCTGGTATGAACACAAGGATGAACGGACTGTTTTGCCATCGGTCTTCATTGATTATCTCAAATCATCTACCCTTCTCCCTGAATGGGGACGTGGTTCAGATGAGAGTGGTGATTCCCGGTTTCCTGGAGACATGGAGGCATCCTACTCTGCAGGAATCTGTATCCACAACTCTGAATGGGAGAGATCACGCTCATTTATTCCGGAAGATGTTCTGTTGTCTTCACTGGTACAGCGGATATCAATTGAACGAACATACCGGTTCAGATTAAACCGTTCAGAGTATGATGGAATCATCGGAGATTGCCAGATTATCAGGTCTGCTCTTCACTCTCAATTCAGCCCGGCATACTTATGGTCTGCGTCGATGCTTGAGACCTATGCGAAATGTCCGTTCAGGTTTTATCTTGAACGGGTTCTTCATATCCGGCCTCTTCCTGATATTGGAAGTGACATCCCGCCGGAGACAAAGGGGAATCTTATTCATGTCATTATGAGCCGTTTCAAACGGACGATGCATGAAAACCGCCTTCTCCCGATCAAAGAAGCCGGGTTTGATACGGCACTCTCTCTCATCAGGGATATTGCAGAGGAGGAGTGTGATAAGGTTCCCTATACGACTCCGCTCTGGATAGCAAAGAAAAGGCAGATCATGGGGGGAGAAGATATCGGTGGCGGCATTCTGGAGCGGTTTATAGCAACTGAAATTGACCGTCTGAGTCCTGATGAAGATGGGAGGATTCCTCACCAGTTCACCCCCCGGTTTTTTGAATACTCATTCGGAGCAGTGAGAGGTCCTGATGATGATCCCGCTTCCAGGAGTGAACCGGTAGATCTTCTGGCAATTCAGAGGGAGTTGAAAAAATCTGAAACCCCCGGTCAGACTGATGGGGATACAGGTGAGGCTGAAAATTCCATTCGGTTTATTGGAAAGATTGATCGGATTGATCTGACTCCGGACGGGCTTTTTGGTATCATCGACTATAAAACCGGGAAGAGTATTCCTGGATCATCAGACCTTACCCGTATGACTGCATTACAGCTTCCCCTCTATCTTCTTGCATATCAGCATATATCTGCCAATAAACCGGTTTTTGGTTCCTATATACAACTCCAACGAAAAATCCTTCATTCAATACCCCTCTATGATCCCACCTTAAAAAACACTCTTCCTAAAGGAAAATTGCCCAGGTCAGAACCTCGGTGGCAGGAAATTCTTGAAAACGCACTGCATAGTTCCATCTCTCATGTTCATGATATAAGGGATGGATTATTCCCGATTCAGGCCACAACCGAATGCAATGCAGACTGGTACTGTCCGTACAAAACGATATGCAGGTTCCAGCCAGATCGGGGATCACAGCTGGGAGAGTGGTACCGGTATCCTTCTGTATCTGATATATGTCCAGAGGAGGCGACGGTATAATGGCAGCAACCCCCCGTCAGCTTGAGGCAATCTCACGACATGATGTCAGCATGGTGGTTACTGCCGGTGCAGGAACCGGTAAGACCTTTGTCCTGGTGGAAAAGTATCTGAACCTGGTTCAGGACCAGGGATATCGTATCAGGGATGTCCTTGCTCTTACCTTCACCGATAAAGCTGCAGCAGAGATGAAGGAGCGGGTCAGAAAGACCATTGCAGAACGACTCAAAGATGATCCTGACAACCAGGTCTGGAAGGATGCACACGAAGAACTGGTCATTGCACCGGTTATGACATTTCATTCCTTCTGTGCGCAGATACTCCGGGAATTTGCCATTGAAGCAGGCCTGGACCCGGGTTTTGTGATCCTTGATGAGGGGCAGGCACTGGCTGTAGAACGGGAAGCATTTGAAACCCTCATCAGAAAACCTCCGGAAGAGATACAGGAATCACTCATCCGACTTCTTGCACTGATTGAAAAATTCCAGGTCAATCAGATCCTGACAACGCTCGCTCAAAATACCGACGCATTTTTACAGTTTGCAGAAGACCTGGCAGGGGATCCGGATGGAATTATCAATGTATGGGAGATCTTTTTAGAACAGGTCAGAACCCCGGTTATACATCAGTTTTTCGCTGACACGGATATCAGAGATGCAATTTCAGATTTCATCAGATTTGAAGAGGTATATAGATACATGGATGATCGTGCAGTCCGGTATTTACAGCAGGTCTGTCCTTATCTGTATGATCTCACTCCTGATGCCCCACCTGAAACGTTGCATAAAGCAGCAGAAGAATTTCTAAAAATTCGTCCGACCGGTAAACTGGGATCACAAAAAATATGGGACAATGATGACTTAAGCCGGTTTCGTGAAGCGAAAACCTGCCTTATCGAAAACCTTGAAAAGGCAGTTCCATTTTTCTCCCTGTATATCGATAAAGATTCACGATTTACTGCATCGACCATCACGTTCTTTCGGGATCTGGCTCTCGTAGCAGGGTATTACTTTGACCTTTTACGTACCTTGAAAAGGCAGGCCAATGGGGTTGATTTCAATGATCTCATCCAGTTGACCAGGGAATTTCTGCAATCCCATCAGGATATCGTTGCCCGGCATATCAGACCCCGGTATCAGTATATTCTGGTTGATGAATTCCAGGACACCGACCCTGCTCAATTTGAGATAATCACTGCGATCATCGGTGAATTACACCCAGGAACGCGAAGTCTCTTTATCGTTGGGGATCCCAAGCAGTCGATTTACCTGTTCCGGAATGCTGATGTAACACGGTTTAAGGAAGCTCAGACCCGTATTCTCTCCGACTGTAAGGGGAATCTCATCAATCTGGATACAAGTTTTCGCAGTTGTCGGGAGGTTATCGGATGTGTCAATTATCTCTTCTCCCGGATCTTTGCATCAACTGAGAAACCCTGGGAATTTGGATATGAACCAATTCAGGTCTGCGATGACCGGAAAGCATCACCTGGTTCTATTACCGTGCTCCTTCCTGGAAAGGCACCAAAAGGGAGTGAACGGTCTGAGACAAAGGAGATAGAAGCAGGAATGGTGGCAGATCTTGTCCATCAGATCGTCTCCTGCGGTTCATTTCAGATTACTGACCGGGACGGAGTAATGCGGCCGGCCGGATATGGAGATATCGCCATTCTTATTGAGCGACGGACTCATCTTACCCGGTATACGACCGCTCTTTCCAGAAAGGAGACTCCTTTTTATGTCCATGGGGGGATCGGATTCTACTCCAGGCAGGAGATCTATGATCTCTATAATATCCTCTCCTTCCTCTTACGCCCCTATGATAATGCTGCACTTTTCGGTGTCCTTCGATCTCCCTATTTCAGCTTCTCTGATCCGCTGATCTATCATATCCTTCACATTCCAGGAGCGAAACGAAGCTGGAGCCTGTATGATAAATTACGGGCCTGTGCTGAACGATTCACTGCCTACGCCTCTGATACCGGTTCATCAGAGGAGGTCCTTTCCTGCTCATCTGCTGATCGGGACCTCATTCTCCGTGCAGCCCGGTTACTTGAATCATGGAGAAAACTTGCCGGGAGAGAGCCGGTCGTACCTCTGGTAACCCGCATCATCCGTGAATCCGGCATTCTTACTATCTATGGTGCATTGGAGCAGGGTGAACAACAGGCAGCAAACCTGACAAAACTTCTTGGAATCATCCGGGGGAGAACAGAGGGCGGATACTATAGTTTATTTGATCTGGTGCAGGACATGACGATCTCCATCGCTGATGAGGAACGGGAAGGAGAGGCTGCACTTGATACCCTCTCAAAGACTTCGGTGAATATTATGACCGTGCATGCCGCGAAAGGTCTAGAATTTCCTGTCGTCATACTTCCTGACATGGGTTCATCACGGGAAGGAAAACTGGGCCCCATCCTTTCCGGTGATCATCCTCACCTCTATGGAGTCAAAATTCCGGATCCTGATCAGGATTATGATATCAAAGAGACTCCGATCTATACTGCATTGTCGCTTATTCAGAAAGAAAAGGAATCGGCTGAGCGAAAACGACTCTTTTATGTAGGAGCCACGAGAGCCAGGGATCATCTTGTTCTCTGTGGGAAACAACCTGATAAATTCTATGAATCGGTGGATAAGAGTAATAACAGGATTGACTGGGTGTGCACGCTCTTTGGGATAACAAAGGACATTGCAGAAGAAGGGGGCGTTATTCGGATTGATCCGGAAGATGGAGGGAACCCTATCGACATTACCATCCTGACCGATCCTGATCAGCTGACCCGGATGTGGGCACAGGAGGCGCTTCCTCCTCTTACCCTGCCAGATGAGTATATTTCGTTGGCCGGAACCAGAAAATATGGCCTTTATTCAGAAATGCCTGATAAAAATACCACAATCAGACCAGTTCCGGTGACCGATATCGGACTATTGGGAAAAGCGACAGGACACGAAGAGACTCTTCATCAGGTCACGATTCCTGGTGGCTCTCATCTCCTGCCTGATGAGATTGGAATTTTGCTTCATCAGATATTTTCAGGAAAGGATACAAAATCAGTCCTTGTCTCGTATGGTATCGCAAGTCCTGAAGCAGAGTCCTTTTGTAATACCTTATATCAGCGGTTTCTCAGCACCCCTCTCATTCGTGATGCAGTTCGTTCATTCCAGGAAATTTCCTTCATAACCTATTCTGGGAATTACCCGGTTACCGGACGCATTGACCGGCTGATTCAGGACAGCAACAATGAATGGGCTGTTATTGATTATAAATCAGGGGACAAGGACGGAGCAGAACTGCAACTGAATATATACCGGATTGCAGCAGAGGCACTCACCGGCAAGCCGGTCAGAATGTTCCTTTATTCTATGAACACCGGAGAGTTTACAATGCCCCGTTTTCTTTCTGATGAAGATATCCATGAGGCTGTCAGGAGATATCTGGGAGAATAAACCTCTCCTGATTGAGGATTATCTTCCGTATATTTTTACAAAATCTGAGAGCCGGCCTGTGAGTTCTTCTGATATCATCCCTTCCTGTAACCGCCATCTCCAGTTTCCGTCCTCAGTCCCTGGTTTATTCATTCGTGCAGATGAGTCAAGTCCCAGAATATCCTGCATCGGTATGATTGCAGTATGAGCACTGCTCATCATCGCCAGACGGATGAATATATCAGATATCTCGTGAATTCCTGGCTCCCTTCCGAGGTAGGCGGTAAGCCTTTGTTTCTCTTCAGGAGTTGCATCCTGTTCATACCACCCCCTGACTGGTGTATTATCATGGGTCCCGGTATATACAACCGAATCTTTGGGGATATTATGCAGAATGTACGGGTTATCTCCGGTTGGGGAACTGAAGGCAAAGACCAGGACTTTCATACCAGGAATCATAAACTCTCTCATGATCTCCCTGACATCAGATGTGATAATTCCCAGATCCTCCGCAATAATTGGGAGACAGGGGAATTCTTTCACCAGTGTCCTGATGAAATCCCAGGCAGGAGCCTCTATCCATCTTCCCTCTATCGCGGTATCTGATCCAGCTCTAATCTCCCAGAATCCGACAAGCCCCCTGAAATGATCGATCCGTACATAATCAACCATGGAGAGTTCTCTCTTCAATCGTAAAAGCCACCAGGAGAACCCGGAATTCTTCATGGCATCCCAGTCATAGAGCGGATTGTTCCATACCTGCCCGTTTGCACTGAAATAATCCGGAGGAACACCTGCAACGAACCTTGGCTTTTTCTCTTCATCCAGCTGGAAGAGATCAGGATAGGTCCAGACATCACTACTGTCGTAATCGATATAGATGGGAATATCCCCGATAAGTCGTATGCCGGCAGAATGGCATTTTTTCCTGAGTGCCTCCCATTGACCGGAGAAGATGTACTGAAGGAACTTCTCACGCTCTAGTACTGAATCATTCTTCTTCTGAAACTCAAGAAGTGCCTGTGGATCCCTGTCTCTCAATGCATAAGGCCAGTCTGACCAGACAGCCGGTGCATAATGTTTTCTGATTGCGCAAAAAAGAGCGTAATCATCAAGCCACCATGCCTGTTCATTACAAAAGTCGATAAACCGGTGGTCTGATCCAAAATACGAAAACCGGTTATATGCCATATCAAAGAGCCGTTCCTTATAAGCAAGAACTGCTTTAAAATCTACATCATCATGGGGACCATCCAGACCCTTCTGCAGATCTGAGGGATCGAGATAGCCGTCATTGACCAGCTGTTCAGGACTAATAAAAAGTGGGTTGCCTGCAAAAGCAGAGATAGAATGGTACGGTGAGTTGTCATACCTGATATCGGTCGGGTGAACCGGAAGGATCTGCCAGTACCGCTGTCCTGATGCCTGTAAAAAATCAACAAACCGGTGTGCCTGAAAGCCCAGATCGCCAATTCCGAACTGACCGGGAAGTGACGTGATGTGAAGGAGAATACCACTCCCACGGGTCTTCATTCTCTGTCTCCGTACATCTTCATATACATTATTCCGCGATTCATTTCAGTTCATTTCAGTCTGATTATGGATAATTATTCTGCACCCATCCATCAATGGCATCTGACACCTAAGTACTCACCAAGCAATGAATATTCCCTGACCCAGGTCTGGGCATGGTCATCGCCAGTCTCCATGGTCTGTTTCATCGTATGACACATATGCTGACCTATCCGGAAATATGTGTTCTGGCATGCCCAGAGATCCATTGAGAGAGACAGTGGGGAGAGAAGGCTGAATAACCTGTTTACTAATAGGATGTCTTCAATACGGTCAGGCTCTTTTTCAATACCATTCAGAAGTCTTGCAATGGTATGAGCAGCATGGACTGAGAGGAGTTTTGTATCAGGAAGGAAATTCCCCCTGTCCATATCATTCAGTATCCTCTGAATTCTCTCAACATCAATGATCTCCTCATCAAGACAGGTAATAAGTTCCCGGTTTAAGGTGTATTGGATAGGAAAATCAAGTGCTATCGGTGTAGGAATATTCAGTTCCTTCATTGCGGTAACAAATGGAAAATGTCTGTGGCAGAGTTGATGGTATGCATACTGAGCACTTTCCAGGGCTTCATTAAGAATACTATACATTACTTTTCTTTTTCCATCAGGAAACAGGTGCCAGAGTGAGTATGAATGCACATCAAAATGCCGGTCTATTGACAAAATCATACCCGGAAGATCACTTTTTGTAAAGGCATTCCAAATATCCTCTTTAATCTCTTCAAAATCATCTTCAGAGGAATACGTCCGTACTCCTCCGACGAAATTATGATCCCCCATATGAAGAGCGATAAACATCAGCGTTGATTCTTTGAATGTACTCTTCGATCTGAAGAGGGCATGCCCCATAGCCAGCTTTAAACTCCCGGTCTCTGCTTGTTCATATGATTTACAACAGATCTCATAGAGACTCATCGGCGATTCATCAGGTCTTCCTTCAATCAGGGACATGATGGCATACTGAAAAGCAAGTCGGTTGATATCAAAAATGGCGGTTTTTACATATTTTGTGTAGATGTCCCCGCCATTTCCAAGATGTGCCACATTTGAAGCACCTTTTTCAAGATACCTGATAAATTCAGGTTCAAAGTTCATACCGGTCACATCACGGGCCAGCTGCATCGCCCGGCAGGCATACATCATAATCTGGACGGTTTCAATGCCAGCAAG
This sequence comes from Methanospirillum hungatei, assembly GCF_020216685.1. Taxonomy (GTDB): domain Archaea; phylum Halobacteriota; class Methanomicrobia; order Methanomicrobiales; family Methanospirillaceae; genus Methanospirillum; species Methanospirillum hungatei_B. The sequence continues at coordinate 13,266 of NZ_JAIWNS010000119.1, forward strand.
ATCATCAAAAAACCACCCGCAACTGGTCTGCATAAAGAGGGCATTCTTCTGCATCTCAAGAAGTTTCAGGCATCTCGTTATCTCTTCAGGATTGGGTGTCCGCTTCGCATATGATGAAAAGAAACGGGATATCTCTTCATGAGTCCGGTGGATGATGAGGTCACCGTAGGCATCCCTGATCTGCCAGGGATCATGAAAGAGTACTTCCATCTCCCGTTCAAAAAGGACCGCCAGTTCATTTATGAGCCATGATATCGCATCCCTGAGAGGCCTCCGCCATTTCTGGTTCCATGGTTTAAGATTATACGGAGATGACCCGGAAGTGAATGATGCCGGATAACAGACCGATGTATCCGAAATCAGGCAGGCGTATAACGCCCGGCAACCACAATCATCCTCCCAGCGTTTGACACCATGACTGCAGCTCCATGAGGTGTTTTCTGCTATGGCCACTTCATACCCTGGTGGAAATCTCTCCAGGTATTCACCGTATATGGTAATCTTTGCCAGGTCCTTTGATTCAATCTCATGGAGGGCATATGCCAGTGCCATATCAGCAAACCGGTGATGATGTCCATATGTCTCTCCGTCGGTTGCAATAGAGACCAGATGTGGCGTTTTTGTATCACGTGGGAATGCATCAATGAGTCGTCTCGTGAACTGATCGCCATTTTCAAGCAGGTTTCCAAAAGCCACCTCTCCTGCTATCCCCGGCTCGTAAAAAAATATCGCAATGGTTCTTCCTGATGGGAGGATGCACAGATATGGTCTGCCGATATGAAGAGTTTCTTTGGTAACATCGTTCCAGGTCTCATCTCCTATCTTCCGAATCCGCCTGGCCTGGTGAGGTGCAAGGATGGTAAACCGTATCCCATGGAGGGCAAGAAGATCAAGGGTTTCATTATCCACCGCAGTCTCAGATAACCACATCCCTTCCGGCATCCTGCCAAACCGGTAGATGAAATCTTTCACCCCCCAGATTATCTCGGTTTCCTTATCCCGGCTGTTTGCAAGAGGCATAATCAGGTGATTATATATCTGGGCGATTGCTGATCCATGACCCGAAAAGGTCTGCTGACTATCCTTATCTGCCTGAAGGATGGCCTGATAGACCTCCTGGTTATGGGTATTCAGCCATGATAGGAGAGTCGGCCCGAAGTTGAAACTGATTCTTGAGTAATTATTTACAATATCTATGATCCGGCGTTCAGATCCAAGAATCCGTGATGCTGCGTTTGGGGCATAACATTCATTGGTGACCCGTTCATTCCAGTCATGAAAAGGAAATGCAGATTCTTCAATCTCAATCTCTTCCAGCCATGGATTTTCCCGTGGAGGCTGGTAAAAATGTCCATGAATGCAAATATATCGGTTGATAGAGTTCACCCCGCCAGGATCCTGAATCATGTATGTATCTCTTATGACACGTTTCATGGTTTGATAGTTTTGTTCCTCTCCTCACATGGGAGACCTTCCCGTGAGATTGACCGGGTAGTGACAGGTATATCAAAATTTTGAGATCTCAATCCTGTTTTATCCGGAAACTGCCAAAAAACATATATATCTATGCCAGTACTGTTTTTATTGGATTTATGAACCCAGATAACCGCAATAGTCAGGTTCAGACAATAATGGCTACGATCTCCTCTTTGATGGCAAGCAGGCGGATCGAAGATAAACTTCGTGCAGCATCCTTACTTGTACAATATAAGAAAGTCCTTCCATCCCATTTTCTGGATCGCATCCTGGAAGAACTGAAAAAAGATACGCATACCGAGATACAGGAGGCATTACGGCCATTACTGACGTCTGAAGAGGAGGAGACAAGTCCTGTTCCGGTATCTAATAAAGAGATTATTGCCGGGTACTCCGGTTCACTTGAAAGTGCTTTGAAAAAAGCGCTTGATATCGCAAATATCTTTGATCTCTCCCATGTCACTGCCAAGGCACTACGACAGCAGCTCCTGGAAGGACGAAATGGATCCGAAAATGGTCTCTATTCAGATTTTGTCCAGCAAAAATCCAGAATGACACCTGAACTAGCACTTTTTCCCCAGATCTCCTTAAAGGTCTCTCCCATCGGAGCATTGTCTGAAGTGATCAGGATTATCCCCGAATTATCAAAAAAGGAGAAAGGAAAGATACAATCTGAACGGAAGAATATCGAGACAAAACTTGATGAAATTCTTGAGACCGATCAGGAGATCTCATTTAATATTGCCGGATATGAACTCCTCTATACCCTTGAGCGAATGATGCGTGACCTCATCCATCAGCGGATTATAAAGCCCAATATGGATAATCTCCAGACAAAGATTCCGGCCGATGTTCTGGAGGGTATGAAAAAGCGAAAAGAGGTTGAGGAGAATAATCCAATATCCATCGGTTCATATGAGCTGATTGAGTACTGTGATTTTACCGACCTTAAAAAGATTCTTGAAAAGGGTCGAAATCATGAATCTTTCTCTGATATCTTCTCCTTTGAAGAGATAAAAACGGTCTACAGCAAGCTTGGTGAACTCGATCCCATCCGTAAAAAGATTGCCCATTCCCGTCCCCTCACAAGAAAAGAGTTTGAACGGCTCAGGCTCTATGCAACCGATATTCTTGATCGAATAAAAAAATAAGAGAGCTTATCTGCTCTGACTTTTTTTCATTATCTATATATACCGGATCAGTAGATTCCTGCTATGAATGAAAAGATCCCAGGGTCATCACGAATAGGGATTCTTACATCCGGGGGTGATGCTCCTGGTATGAATGCAGCGATCAGGGCTGTATACCGTGCCGCACATGAACTGGGTATTGACGTAGTCGGAATCAGAAGGGGATTTTCCGGACTGATTGAAGGGGATTTTTTCCTGATGGACAGATCGCATGTGGCAAATATTATCCACCTGGGGGGGACTGTCCTTGGAACTTCGAGATCTGAAGAGTTTAAGACGAGTGAAGGACGGAAAAAATCTGCAGAAAACCTTCAGAATGCTGATATTGATGCCCTGCTCGTCATCGGCGGTGAGGGTTCATTCAGGGGTGCCGACCTCTTCAATGATGAGACTGGTATCCCGACAATTGGCATTCCGGGATCTATTGATAATGATATTCCGGGGACTGACTTTTCAATCGGGTTTGATACCGCCATAAATACTGCCCTTGAGGCGATTGATAAGATTCGGGATACAGCCTTATCTCATGGGCGGTTGTTTTTTGTTGAGGTGATGGGGAGGTCTTCAGATCTTATCGCTATCGAGAGCGGCATTGCCGGTGGAGCTGAGTACCTGGTTCTCCCCGGGGATCATGATGCCATAATGGATCTCTGTGCCCGGCTGACAGATGCGTTTTCAGCAGGAAAGCGGTACGCCATTGTAGTTGTTGCAGAAGGTGAAAAGCCCGGATGCAGCTTTGAGATATCACAAAAGGTATCAGAGCAGATAGATATTGAATCGCGGGTGGTGGTTCTGGGTCATATTCAACGGGGAGGAAGTCCGACCGCACGGGACCGGGTCCTGGCCGCAAAACTTGGGGTAAGTGCGGTGTACGCCTATACAAAAGGTCATGCAGGGGTGATGGTTGGTGAACTGAGAAGGAGCGTGGTTCTTACCCCCTTTGATAAAGTAATCACCGGACGGCAAAAACCTGAACCGAATATTATCCGCCTGGCCCAGATCCTGACAAAATAATCTCCTTGTTCAGTCTGGCCCTGATTGCCATCCGGTATCCGCAGATGACCTGGATGGTATCACCACAAGCCTCATTCATCGCAGGGTCTCCGGTATCGATATAGAGGCTTTTTGTGTTTCTCAGTTTTGCTTCTGTTGCAACCACAATAAGAGCATCAATGCCGGTTCTTGCCAGAACATGATGACTTATCTGCTGGTTTCCCCGCCCGAGAATAAACCCCTGTGCTCCTATGGGACTGATAATTATCTTCACGTTGCCATACTGATCAAGAAGGCTGAGAATCTGCTTCTCATTCAGATCACTCCCGACAACT
>NZ_JAIWNS010000120.1 GCF_020216685.1 Methanospirillum hungatei
GGGTTTGTCTGAAGATACCTCATACCCATCGGATGCGTTCGTGATCGTATATACAATTCAGATGTACAACCGCGAACGGATATTGAATGGAACGTTGCCCTAAAAACCGGGAGAATCACACCAGAGGATCTTTTTGCAATAAACTTTACAAACTTGTAAGATAACTACATATTTGTAAAGTATGAGGGAGCCGTATGCATATCGGAGAGCGGATAAAACATGGTAGATTGAGGTCAGGACTCAGCCTGAGGGCTCTGGCTGAAAAGATTGGAATAACTGCCCCGGCACTTGGTAATTATGAGAATGGAATTTCTACTCCGGACTCATCCCGGCTGATTTCAATAGCCGAGGCACTAAATATCCCGATTGAATATTTTTTCAGACAAGAGCCGATAATTTCGCTCACTCCACTCGCCTACCGGAAGAAGTCACGCTTTGGGCTTAAGAAAGAGAAACAGGTTATCGAAGTGACCCGTGACTGGCTTGAAAGGTTTTGTGCGATCGAGGATATTCTTGGTGAGCAAGGAAAGCCCGATCTCCCTGAACCTGTAATCCTTTCCTCGCCAGACGAGATAGAGCTGATTGCAGCGAACCTTCGAAATAGATGGAATCTCGGTGTTGAACCGATTCAGAGCCTCATGGATATCATGGAACAACATGGGATCAAGGTCTGTCTCATTGATGGTCCGAAGACCTTTGACGGGATGATCATTATGGTGAATGAAGAACTTCCGGTGATTGCCATTAACCGAACCATGAGCGGAGATCGACAACGACTGACTCTTGCTCATGAACTTGGTCATCTTGTCTGCTCAATCCCTGATGACTGGTTTGATGATGCCTTGTTTCATCGGTTTGCCGGGGCTTTTCTGTTCCCGGATGAGCGGGTAAAGACAGAGTTTGGTGGTGGCAGAAAGAAGATCAGTATTGAAGAACTCTGTATTCTGAAACACCGGTATGGCATCTCCATGATGGCAATATTGTACCGGGCATACCATCTTGGCCTTATATCTGCATCATGCTTAAAAAATATGCAGATTCTGTTCAGAAAAAACGGATGGCATGAATGCGAGCCGATGAGACCATATCCTCCGGAAGTGCCGACGTACATGAATCAACTCATCATGCGGGCATATTCTGAAGGAATGATCACACGGACGCGGGCAAATGAATTGTATGGCGGTGATATATCAACCATCTGTGGCTGTGAGTCTTGTTCATGAGCGGAGAGATCCTCCATCTCCTTGATTCAAGTGTCTTATTTACTTTACAAGACGGAGGTCTGGTATCATCTCTCTTGGATCTGCATATTTCTTTGGGGACCATGGATCTGATTCTGGCAGAATGGAAGAGTGTTCTCCCCAATCATTTGATTTCTGCGGGTCTGCAAGTAAAACCTCTGACAGGTCCACAACTTGCGGAATTATTTCACTTGGCACCAACATATAAGCGAATCAGCCCGGCTGATCTCTCTTTGTATGTGTATGCCCTTCATCATCCGGATTGTATGATTATTACCGGTGATAGAAGGTTACGCAGCCTGTGTGCTGACCATAACATACCTGTTCACGGGGTGCTCTGGCTTATGGACATGATGGATGAGAGAGGAGTGGTTTCAGATTCTTATCTTGCTGATGCCCTCGAAGAGATGATCACGAAAGGGAATTTCCTTCCAGAAGGAGATTGTGATGAGAGACTTATGAGATGGAGAGAGCCATAAGAATGTACGAGAGATTATTGAAACAAAAATTTAAGGTCTTGCAGCAAAAACCGAAACCGCGAAATTATGTTTAAAACTAAGAATATTCATTCTTTAAATTAGGTACAGATCTTAGAGAGCCCCTCGCTCCCATCAATCAGAAGAACGAGTTCCATCACTGTAGTGTTCACAATAAGGCCTAAATTTTTCACGGTGTTACGGTGTGAACGATTATTACGATACATCATTCATGATCCGTTACATGAGTGAGAATGAGAGGAGTTTTATAGGCTCCTTCCTTTTTAGGAATCGAGGAAACCTTCTTCAGACGAATTGTCACACCAGGTCCGAGAAGATTGGTAAACCGTTCTAAAAGTGCATCTGAGTCAGGGATTACGTCAAAGTATGAGGGGAATGAATCAGGGACGATGATTATCTCAAGTTCGTCCAAAGAGTGCTGGACAACCTGATACTGACCCACACCTCTTGTCTCGTCCATGATGACATCGATGAGATACGGATCTATCCGGGTCATATCACGTCGAAACAGAGACTGCATCTTTCTTCCATGAACTGCCTGTATCACGAGGCCATAGGCATCCGGGTCAGGAGAAAAAGATGCCAGATCACCAAGCCCGCTGTACCTGATCAGGGGAGTTACAGTATTGTGAAAGGTGGTAACAACAACAGACCCGGTCTCAGAAGGCCCAACCGGATTCCCTGCGTCGTTGAGGATTTCAACAACCACATCCCAGAAGAAAACCCGGTACCCATCGCCGTACCGTATTTCCGAAGTTCAATAACACCGAGAAGGATCGAGACCACTATTGATATGATAATGGCATGTGAAACGGCAGTTTTTCTCCTGGAGGCTGTGCATGAATCTAGGGGATCGTGTGATACTGTTCCTCCCAGTGATTCACGCTCCCGAAAATCAGCTTCTCTCATATTGATATTCTCATCAAAGCCATAATTGGGTAGAGTATTCGTAGAATAAATCCACTTATCTCATGTTATTTCTTATGATAAAAAGAGACATGTCCTTTGGAAAGGGCTGGCACTATCACTATTACGATATTTTTCAGAGAGATCCCCTTTCCTCCGCCATATCCCTACTGAGGTACCAGGCGACCGACCCTTTCTCAAATATTAGTTCTTTTTTATAATTAATTGAATGAACGATTTATTTATTTAATAATATATTATTATACGATGAGGTTAATTCCCATGTTGTATTTACATCAGACTGCACATATGCCACCCTATTTCTCAAAATTTCACCAAGACCACTTATTTCATCCCCTAATTATCCTGATAATAGCAGACCAATAATGAATTCTATAGATTGAGTATATAGAGGGTTCATAATTACTGCATAAGATACTATGGTTAGGATGGCCTTATTGAGAATCGACTTTCATATGAATTATATGAGGTGAGTATAGTCGATAAAATTGAAATTTAAGGCCCATATTCCATTTTTAAACTCTCATATGATAGAACTGGGACCCTACCTCATTTTCAGTGAGTACCGGTATGAAAAAACTCTTTTGACCGACCAGATCCTATTCATTGATCTCGTCACCAAAATATTCTTATCGCTATTAAATTCCGACTCTGCCTTGATCCTTTACCAGATCTGAAAACTTACACCTCATAGGACAAGGCATGTCATGACACCTTCATGTTTATCAATATGTCATAATAATTGATGCCGTGCAAGTTCAGCAAATATCCCTCCCTTATCTAATAACTCCTGATATGTTCCTTTTTCAACAATTTTTCCTTTATCAAGAACATAGATGCTATCGGCATGAATAATTGTTGATAATCGATGGGCAATTACTACTCTTGTCAGATGTAGTTTTTCAAGACTCTTCATGACGATCATCTGGCTATTATTATCAAGAGCACTCGTTGCCTCATCCAGGTAGAGAATTTGAGGTTTTTTAGCAAGGGCTCGTGCAATGAGTATCCTTTGTTTCTGTCCTCCGGATATATTTGCGGATCTCTCACTGATGTACGTATCCATCTGCATGGGCATCTCTCTGATATCCGTATCTACCCCGACATCTTCCGCTAATTTCCATGCCTCTTCCAGAGAGATTTTCCTTGGGCCTGAAATGTTCTGAAAAATACTTCCTGGCATGAGTTGCCCATCCTGAAGTACAACTCCGATCTGTCTTCGCACCTTTCGAATGCTCAATTTTGAAAGTAATTTTCCATTATAGATAACCTCCCCGGAGTCTGGTTTCTCAAATCCGAGAAGAATACGGAGCAATGTAGATTTTCCACTTCCTGATGTTCCAACAATTGCCACAAATTCTCCAGGTTGAATTTTTATTGTTACATCATCCAAAACGAGAGGAGCATCAGATTCATATCGATATGATACATGCCTCATTTCAACAGACCCGGTAAGTATCCCTGGATCTTCCTTCCCTTCATCGGTTTCTGGAGGGGTTTTCAAAATAGGACTTACAAATTCCATCATTGGCTTTATATTCCAAAGAGCGATGCATGAACTTCCAAGGCTTACAAATGAGGTCGAGAATGAACCTAAAGCTGAGTAAAATGCTAAAAACCATCCCTGATCACGATCGGGCTGTACTACTGAAAGTTGTATCCCGGCAAGGTAAAATACAAGAATAGTAAGAAGTCCTGGCCAGAGTATGGTCAGTATCTTACTATACACATCATATGTCCCAATTTTTAATCGTAATGCAATCTGCTTTTTCAGATCTCTCTCCCACAGTACAAACGCCCTGTTTTGAGCACCATAACTGGAAATACTTATGAGTCCGGATAAAATCTGAAACGTCTTTCCGGAAAGGTGGCCTTGTAAAAAGATGAGTTCCTTTCTTTTCAAAACACTGAGATACCCAATAAAAATAGTGAGCATGAAAACCCCTATGACAAGCATAATTGCATATCCAGCAATATCAGGATATATTTGATACATAATTATGACATTAAAGAGAGAGAAGACACCCCCTAATACCATACTTACAGTAACTGCAGATAACACCATCCTGATATCATCAATAACACCCACCCTGCTTGTCAGGTTTCCAGCATTATATCTTCTGAAGAAACCGGGTGAGAGTTTAAGGATCCTATCCCATATTGCAGCTTCGAAAAGACTTCCGATTCGTCCATCAATTCTAATATTGGCAATCTCACGACCGAATTGAAAGAATAATGACGTAAAGATACTCATAAAAACGATAAATATTATTGTTTCAACGATTGAAATATTCTGAAAAGGAATTCCAATGCTAAATATAAGTCCTGTCGCTAATGGAATAGAAGTACCCAAAATGCCTAACAACAATCCAAAAACAATCAGATTGAGAATATCCCGCTTCCATAATAATGACAGGATAAAATGGATAATATCATATAATGAGAGTGATCTGTCAGGAAATGTCGGATAGACCATAATTCCTGAAGAATTGAAATGTATTTTTTTTATTGTATGATGATTGAACACCCGTCCTTGATCATCATACAATCGATATTTCCCGGGTTTTTCAGGAATTGCAGCATATAAATTATTATCATCAGATACGATGAGCGGTCCGTTATCGTGAGTATACCATGATTCAGATAAGGTGACTCTTCGGATACGAACACCGCACTGATCTGCGAGGTCAGAGACATATTCATAGAGATCCTGATCTTTTTCATTTTTCTTAAAAAAATCATTAGATTTCTCTATTTTGGTCTCAATTCCCAAATTTTTTAAGATAATGGAAAAAATATTGAAATTCTTCTCTTCCCATTCAAGGGAATCATATTTGTTCTTTTGAATCTGATTATTCAGTGCTTCCTCCTGTTTGTACCACATTTCCAGGCGTTTTTTCTCCTCATACACATAATCATTCCAGAGTGCTAATGCTCGTGAATATAGCCATGCACTTAAATTTGTATGAAATAGTTTTATTGAAAAATCCGCGGGTATTTTATCCCCTTTCGTAATTCTGAGTGAACCATCTGATTGGGTTTCTAGTACTGTATGCTCTGTTATAATAAACCAGCCCAATTCAGCCTGAAAGAGCATATCAGATCGCATATCTTTCAGGATACCTTCTTTTATAAGGCAAAATGCAAATTTATCCTGAACGAGATTACAATGAATCGTAACCCCAGAGGAAAATGCGGTATCCCCATACTCTATCTCATAAAGATCTTCTTTTGAGAACTCCCTTTGTATATAGGAGGGGATATTCTTTTGAGCATAGGTATACCATGCAACCCATAAAGAGCAGATTTCCATCTCATTTTTTACCGATGCTATCTCTATCTCTTCAATAATTGAGGCCGTTTGAGAGATACCGATCAGACATATTGTTTCAGGTTCCCACCCAAAGATCGGTTGTCCTTTATCTGCAACAATACCATGCAGTCTTCTGCCAACAACGCCATTGACATACTCTGCAATATGAAGGATGAGGGTGCCTTCTATCAGACGATAACACACATCTCTTTTCAAGAATATGATCTCTTCACCTTGTTTTAACAGATATTGAGAGGGGGATGGAGGAGTGCCTGGCATACTTATTCACCTCCTTCTAATGAACTATCATCAGCAGATATTAATCGATAATAACTCCCTTTTAATTCCATTAACTGTTCATGGGTTCCCTGTTCCACGATATATCCTTTATCAAGCACAATAATCCAGTCACAATCTCTGACGGTGCTTAATCTGTGGGCGATAATAAGACATGAACAACCCCTTTGCCTGATATGAGACTCAATGTTTTTTTCCGTTACCGGATCGAGAGCACTGGTTGCCTCATCCATGATAAGGAGTGAAGGATTTTTGGCCAAAGCACGTGCTATTTCCAGACGTTGTCTCTGACCCCCGCTCACATTTCTCCCTCCATCCTCTATGTTATGTTCATATCCTCCTTCAAGACCTGATATGAACTCATCAATCTCTGCATCTTTTGCTGCCTGAATAATTGAAGATTGACTCAAAGTCTTATCCCATAATGTAATATTATGAAGAACCGTATCCTCGAAGATAAAAATTTCCTGACTGACGTATGCAATTGATACATGTCTCACATGGTGTGGTATTTCATTCAGATCTCTTCCATCAATGGTAATCCGCCCTTCCCAGGGTGTATAAAAACCTGCAGCTAATTTTGCAATGGTGCTTTTTCCACACCCTGATGGCCCTACAAATGCAATGCGTTTCCCAGGCATACAATGAAAAGAGATATTATGAAGAATTGGTGGTTCACGTGGATTATATCCAAAAGTTACCTCCTCAAACCGGATGTCCCCTACCATTTTTGAAAAATTTCCATCTGAAGCAAATTCTGATAGAGATACTTCTCTTTTTTGTTCTTTTGCAAAATACTGTTCAACATCAATTAATCGTTGAAGACTGCCATCTAGATCTGAGAGATCTCCTCCAACGTTCATGAGTCTTTGTGTTGGCTGAAGAAAGTTTACCAAGAGGGTCTGGTACGCAAAGAAAAATCCAATACTTATTGACCCTTGTAAGATGAGATAACTCCCTGCTGCAAGAAGTATGGTGGTTCCAATTCCTGATATGAATGATGGGACAATATTCATCAATGATGATGCAATCTTTACATCCCGCATGGTATTGATATACCCTGCATGATATCCGGACCATTTTTCAAAAAATTCGGACTCCTGACCACTCGATTTCAGCGATTCAATCATCTGAATACCTGAAAACGCAACACCAGTTAACCTTCCCCGAGCAAGTATAATTTTTCTGCTTAATTCTACTCGTTTATCAGATATATACCTGAAAAACAGAAGGTTTCCCAGGCTTACAAAACAGGCAATAAGAGTAAGGAGAGCATTCAATGAAAAAAGGAGTCCAAGATAGACAAACGAGATGATGATATCTAAAACTGCAGGAGCCCCTTTTGAACAGATAATGCTTGCAATATGTTCATTTATAGATACCCGTGATGAGATCTCTCCAGTATATCGCTGATCAAAAAAACTTATTGGAAGCGATAAAATTTTATGAAAAAAGGTATGAGACAATTTGTATGAGAGGTTTGCTTCCCATCTGATCACACAGATCTCACGAATCCAATTGATAAATACCTGCAGAAGAACAAAAAAGGAGATATACTGAAGAAGAGGGAGTAATAAACCCTGTCGATCCGCTAATACAATTTGATCCAAAAACACCTGATTTGCTATTGGAAGAGCAATACCAGGTATCAGCATTGCAATACCGGCAATAAGGAGAAATAAGAGCGGGAGAATTTCGGGTTTCATTTTCGGTAGAAGCATATTCCAGAATGTGGTCCTGACACCTCCTGATTTGAAATCAGGTCCTGGATGAATGGAAAGGACAATTCCTGTAAAGGAATTATCAAATTCTTCAAAGGATATCGTTCTCCTCCCGCTTGCAGGATCGTTCACATACACCTTCCCTCTCCCAAAACCTTCCAATACCATGAAATGCGAAAAATTCCAATGAATAATTACCGGCATTTTGATATCTTTCAGATTTTCTGGTTCTACCCGATACCCTGCAGCATCCATTCCATATTTTCGTGCAGCCTGTATGACATTAATAGCCCGGCTTCCATCCCTTGATATACCACAATCTTCTCTTATCTTCTCCAATGGAAGAAAAAGGCCATAGTAACCAAGAATAATGGCTAAAGAAACAGCACCACATTCTGCGGCTTCCATTTGTAAAACAAAAGGAGTTTTAACCTTTTTTGATAGGAATGCCATATTACCTCTTCTTTAGGTTAAAAAAAATTCTCCTGAACACTCTTTTGATTCAGAATGATCCTTCCATGACAAGGAGTTGCTGGTTGAACTGATACATTTCCAGGATCATCTCCTACAATGATAAAAGAATTAGGATCATCTTCCTGTTTGTCTAATAAAACTTCAACAATATAGGGAGGTCCGTCAATATATCGTAAGAGATAATCAGCGAGTTCAGAGTTATTATTCAGCATATACACAACATCGTTTCTGGAAGCCGGCCATTGACCTATCGTTGTGACCGTCCCGCGTATGTAGGCATATTCACCTTTATCTAATGTCAATGGCGAGATCTGAACCTTTAATCCTGGTTTTATCTTTGGACCCTGTATGTATTGTACAAAGAGAAGAACATGAAGATCTGATAGCGGTGTATCATTTTCCGAATTATTTGTGATGAAGATACCATTTGCATCGATAAAATCATAGATAGTAAGATGAATAAAACTCAAATACAGGCCAATTACAATGATGAGAAAACCAGTAAGTATAATCCAGTAAGGAAGTGAGGGTTGTACTACCAGTTGATCCAGGTTATCTGTATTTGAGTGCCTGACCAGAGCTTTTTTTCGAAATAAATTTTCTTTCATATGGGTTTAACATACCATATACCTTCACCTGTTCTGTAATCTTCTCATGATATTTGTATATTCCTGACAATTTCGTATTTTTGATTCATATGCTTCAGCTCGGATTTTTCAGATTCGTGGATGGGAACGAACGCAATCTAGTCTTTGGAAATATTCCCATATTTTCTGCTTCTCTGCATTCCCATTGAGGAGAAACCAGAATCCCGTTTTCCAGGTAATTATGCGCCACACATCCGGTTCGGCATTGTTTTGCATGAATACAAGAGCCACAGATACCGGGGTATTCATACACGTTCTCAAGATCTTTTCTGAGTGTTTGAATGATAGGATTATTCATCCAAATATCTTTAATACTATCTATTCCAAGTTTCCCATACACAAGTTCCGGGATCGTTTGGCCTATTCCGCATAGAGCAATCTCTCCAGTGCCAAGAATTCCAAGAACATTTAAAACACCGCAATCACCGACATATCCCTTTCGAACCCGTAGATCTGAAAGAGAGGTCAAAGCCAGTGGTGTTAGAAAAATCAGGCTTATGGTAGATGATGGACGTAATGTTTTGCTAATATATTCTGATAATTCCAGAATATCAGTAAGATTTAGCGTTTCACCTCGTTCATTCATCTGTATTCCTCTTCCTGATTTAATAAACGGATTGAATTTCACAGATGCTGCACCGTGCTCTGTTGCAAGTTTAACTAAATCAGCCATCTGATCCCGATTATTCTTATGCACTGCCATGATTACCTGACAATTTGTATATCCAGCCTCAACAAGTGCATCAAGTCCGTCTAATGCCTTCTGAAAGGCTCCTTTTTTTCCACGAAATTGATCATGTATATCAGGTACTGGTGAATCAAGGCTGATCGTAATAAAATCTACCTTATCTCCTTCTTTCATGAATTGTGCCAGTTCAGGTGTGATGAGGGTCCCATTAGTCTCCATACTCAAACGCAGACCTTCCGAATGGAGATATGACACAACATCCTGAAACTGTGGATGAAGCATAGGTTCTCCCCCGGTAAGCTTTGCACCACACAGGCCCAGTTCTTTTGCTTCCTGAACTGCTTTTTTTAACAGATTCAAAGGGATATATGCTCCATGAACCTGATTATCGGATGCATAGCTGGGATCTATCCAGCAATGTTTACATCTGAGATTGCATCCTGAAGTGAGGTACAGAAAAAAAAAAAAAAGGGGTGGAACTCCTTCAGGCAGATTGATCTCTTTTTGCTCTGATATCATCTGGTTTTCACATGAGGTCATGATACTCTGCCTCTCCAATTATATATCGGTAACAGGTGTATGGGTCAATTGCATTCAGTTTATTCTTTATGGCCATGACTAATGCCGGGCAGCCTCCAGCACAATAACCGGTGTACGCACAGTCAGAACAGGTCGGAAGAGATGAGAGTGGAATTTCTCTTCGGTATCGTAATGCGTTTATTGCAGGTGAATGGAGCCATGCCTCCTTTATGGGATGCATTCCGGCTACACCCATAACCAGAGTTGGAAGCATATTACAGGGGACCATAGTACCATCATGAAGAATCGCCATTTTTGAGAAGACTCCTCCACATGAGCATAATGTGCCTCTTCCTGGAATACCGGTCTTTCCTTCCCTGCGATGCTGGTCAATCTCATCAACCATGTCTGCCATAGCTAATGGACCAGCCTGAGCACTGATGACATTCCCATATTGCTCATTTAATTCACGTAATATTTTCATGGCTTTCTTCCGCTGGTCAGGTGATAATAAGATATTATCTCCATGGCATCGTGCAGTCCCCATAGGTTCGGCTTCATTTGTTGAGAATCCAGGTAGTCCTATATCACAAATGAGAAGTCTGGCGATATTCTCCAGATCATCAATATTATGCCGGTTTAACGTTACCCGTACCGTTGCTGGAAGTCCATGTTGAACAATGAGACGAAGTGCATGGATTGCGCGGTCAAAACTCTGTGGAGGTCTTGATAAATCATGAATGCCGGCATGTGAACCATCAATAGAGATTTGAATATAATCAAGTCGAATTCTCCGTTTACCAATGAGTAACTGCTGTATTGTCTCTTCCGTAATCAGTGTACCATTTGAAAGGATACTGTATCGCATTCGATTCTCGATAACCGAATCAATAATGTCAAAGATGTCCTTTCTGGTAAAAACCTCACCGCCGGAGAGTATGACACGCTGGACAGCAAGACTTCCTAGCTCATAGAGGATTATTTTCCATTTTTCAAAAGGCAAATCCTTTTTTTGAATCATGCTGTCAGCATAAAAGCAATACGCACATGAAAGATTACATCTCCCGGTTATTTCGAGATCGACCGAATACGGCGTTTTGGATGTTCCAATTGGCGGGATAGTAAGGTCCCAGTATGGCTTATGAGTATTCATTCATCAAACCTGCACAGATATTCATCACCAAGTCCGATGATAAATTCATGGATATCCTGTAAGACTTCTTCTTTATGTGGAAGACCTGTACATCGACTTTTCAGATGCTCATAGATCTCCTCTTCCGTGTGGGGGTTTTCAAGATATTGCCAAATCAAGATGCCAATTTTATTTATGATAGTGCTGTTATCAGTATCCGGATTGTACAATAGTGCGTCGTTTTCTGTCTCAATTCTTAATGAAACAACCGGTTGAGCCTGGTATCGTAAGATGGTATCAGAACACATAACTCCTCTTATGAAAAAAATTTTTTTCTGGTTTTGTCAAAATGATAAACCTACATCTTTGACAAAACCCTCTTTCCTTAATGTTAGAACCAAAAATGTTTAATCAGTCCCGCCTGCATGACAATTTGTTGCGACGGCGCCCCCTGCGGGTTTACATCCAGTTGATGCTGCCCCACCGGTTCTACAGGATGTTGCAGCAGCACCACCAGCAGTACAGGTTCCTATCGCGGCTGCCCCCACACCAAGACATTCAAGTCGGTTTTCATCATCACTTCCTTCTCCTCCGGATACATGCTCAAGATCCTTGTCATCGAGTTTTGACCCAGTAGGTTTTTCATACGGCTCCTTGCCTGACTCTGTGTCGGACATAAATTTTTTTTAGGACAATCGATAATTTAAAAGTATCGTGGCTGTTCTATGAATGATGCTTATCAATAATAAATGATTAATTGAGCGAGAATTTTATTTTTCATAATTAATTCGTACAATAAGGTAAGAATTTTGATCCAATCATTTTCCAGGAATATAATTAAATTTTGGATGCCTAGAATCCATTATTTCAGGTAATTTTAGATTGAATATATATTTCTCTAGAGATTGCCTTAATGTTCGACATATAGAAATATCTATTAGTTCATATTTCATAATTACATTCATGGCCGAAGAAAAAGGTGAGCATGAGTCCTATGAGAAACCCACGGTTTCTAAAATAGATGACAAAGAACTTGATAATGTCTCTGGTGGAGAAGGATCTGAAAATCTAATAGGACAATGCATCTATGCCGGAGCAGCTGCAGTTACTTCATGCAAAACTGGGGGTGCAGCTGCACATGCATGCAAGACGGGTGGTGCTGCAGTTAATTGATGAAATAAAGATGGAATAATAATATTACATCTTTTACGAAAGTTTCCGGATATGGAAGACAAATATCCGAACTAACACATTATTTTTTATTAAATTGTGTGCTGTTTTTAGTTCCTGATTCCTTTTGATGGATGTAAAAAACCCATGTAATCCAGATCCTATGGGAGACCAATAATGAACCCCACAGAGTGAGTAGATATAGGATTCAGAGTTACGTCATAAGAGATATAAGGAAGGAGGACACTATTGAGAATCGGTCTTCATATGGATTATATATGATATTAATTATCGATAAAATTGAAATTTAAGGTTAGTATACTGTTTTCAGACACTATGTGATAAAACGCGGACCCGGACCCATTTTCAGGGCTTATCCGGATGAATAAAACAAACCCTGCCGATCTGACCAGAAGTGGGCCTGACTTTTATCCCATGGGGATGAACTGATGAACTGATGAACCAGTAAGAATCTCCCTGACGATTCCCCGAGTTTTCTTACCAGTTCGCTGATCCTGTTTCAAAATAATATCTACAGAGAGACCGGGTTTGATGGATTGTCGCTTTGTTCCATCCCGGTCATTCGTACTTTTTATATCGCTCACCTGTAACACCTGATGTATCGTGTGGAGATCATATTCAGAAATCTCCATTCTCTTCGATGTCCATAAACAAAAAATCTTCTACAAAACCATCACCTGGACTCAGCATATCCTTGTATACCTTACAGGATAAGTACTCACTAATCCGACCGGATTCCTATAGGAGGCACTATGACACAAACTAGTGAAACGGGATCACTGATCGTCTCTGAAATTACTGCAAATCCTGCACCCCTCGGGCTTCTGGGTTTTGGTATGACAACTGTCCTGCTTAATCTGCATAATGCCGGGTTATTCACCCTGGGCTCCATGATTCTGGCGATGGGATTATGCTATGGAGGGACTGCCCAGATTATTGCAGGACTTATGGAATGGAAGAAGAATAATACCTTTGGCATGACTGCTTTTCTCTCCTACGGGCTTTTCTGGATATCCCTCGTGATGCTGCTCCTGTTACCGGCAGCAGATCTGATAGACGGAACCGGAGGCAATATCGCCATGGCTTCATACCTCATCATGTGGGGCATCTTCACAGGAATTATGTTATCGGGACATTACGACTAAATAAGGCATTACAATTTGTCTTTGGATCCCTGACTCTTCTATTCTTCCTCCTCGCACTTGGGGATATCACCGGGATTGAGATCATTACACAGATTGCAGGGATAGAAGGAATTATCTGCGGGTTTTCAGCAATCTACACCGGACTAGCCCAGGTTCTGAATGAAGTGTACGGAAAGGTTATCTGGCCGGTATGGCCCGTTTAACTTAAATTTTCATTCCCGATGAAATCTGTAATTTTATCAGATATTCTAGATTATTAATGATTACCGGATTTACTTCTCCATACCGGCTATGTACACTCACTTTTCATTAATTGCGTATAATTTTGACAGTATCTTTTCCCGGTTTTATTGGGGAGGGATCTCGTTACTACAATGAATACCTATTTAAAGAGCTATCTACAATGTGAGACTATATCAGGAAATGAAATGCTTCCCATAACTATCGACCAGATCATTGTATTTCTAACTCTTCTTTTATCCTTATATCTTTTTATCAATGGCCGGTTCAGATATGATATTGTTGCGTTAATTGCTCTCATGATCGTCACCGTTCTTGGAGTTGTTCCCTGGAATCAGGCATTTACCGGTTTTGCAAACCCCGCAGTCATCAGTGTTGCCGCAGTTCTTGTCATCAGCAGAGGTCTTCAGAATGCCGGAGTGGTAGAGATGCTCGCAGGGTGGCTTAAAAAGGCAGGGAACCGGCCGACTGCCCAGGTATCTGCCCTGACCGGACTCGTAATTGTGTTTTCAGCGTTTATGAATAATGTTGGTGCTCTGGCTCTTCTCATGCCGGTGGGGATAAAAATGGCACGAAGGAGTATGATTCCCGTCTCAATACTTCTCCTCCCTCTCGCATTTGGCTCTCATCTGGGAGGTATGATAACTCTCATCGGAACCCCTCCAAATCTTATCATCTCTGCATTCAGACAGGAAAATCTTGGCCAGCCCTATGGGATGTTTGATTTCTCCCCGGTAGGGGTGGCAGTTTCACTGGTGGCATTTTTATTTATTGCAATTGTTGGTTGGCGACTCATTCCAAAACGTGTGAGTCCGGGATCTAAAGACGATTTTTTTAATGTACAAGGATATCTGACCGAGATTCGTGTCCCGGAGGATTCTAAATTTGCAGGAAAAGCACTTCGTGAGATAGTAAAATCTTCTGATGCAAAAATTACTATCATCCAGCTGATTCGTGATTCATTTGCTCGTCCGGTCCCCTATATGTATGAAAAGATAAAAGCCGGTGATATTCTTATCATACAGTCAGCATTGGATGATTTGCATAAATTTCTTGCTGCGACCGGGTTTAAAATTGAAGAAAATGTGACAATAAACCGCGATGTCATCGAATCCAATGATTCAATCCTGAGGGAAGCGACGGTAAAACCAGATTCTCCATCAATTGGCATGAATGTAAAGGATATCGGACTGCGTTCGAGTTTTGGGATCAATCTTCTTGCCGTATCCAGACAAGGTATACTGCTAAAAGAGCGGTTAAATGATATCAGGTTTCAGGCCGGAGATGTCCTCCTTCTTCAGGGTACTGAAGGTCCGATTCGTGAAGCCATGAAAGCCCTAGGCTGCCTTCCCCTGGCTGAAAGAGAACTGAAAATTGGAGAGCCACGAAGAATTATTGAGGCTGTCGGAATTTTTGCCCTTGCGATTGGAATTGCTGCGACCGGACTTATTCCTGCACAGATAATTCTGACAATTGCTGCAGTTGTGATGGTACTCTTGTCTTTGGTTCCAGTCAGAGAGATCTATGACAGTATTGACTGGCCGGTTATCATTTTACTTGGTGCTTTTATCCCCGTCGGACAGGCCATGGAAAGTACCGGGGGTGCAGCGCTCATTGCATCGACGCTTCTTAGTTTCCAGCATTACCTGACTCCGGAAATACTTCTCATTATCATCCTTATCGTGACGATGTTTCTTTCAGATCTCATCAATAATGCTGCAACTGCCGTCCTGATGGCACCTATTTCATTCAGTATCGCAACCGGTCTTGGAGTTTCTCCGGATCCTTTTTTGATGGCAATTGTGATTGGAGCATCAAGTGCATACCTGACACCGGTAGGTCATCAGTCAAATGCTCTGATCATGGGACCGGCAGGTTTACGGTTCAGTGATTACTGGAAACTCGGTCTTCCGTTAGAGATAGTTATTATCATTGTTTCGATACCGGTTATTCTTCATTTCTGGCCGTTGTAAGATCAGATGAAAAATAGATACCAACAATCAAGTTTTCAAGAGTTAGGATTATCTTCAATTTTCGATAAAAATTAAAAGGTTTTTTGTGGTGGATTCTCTGCATCATACTTTTTCTGGCCATGAATGTATGTTGCCAAAACCTTCGGCGATTTGTTTGAAATGGATTGTAAAGGAACAGTGAACAGATCCTGATCATAAATTACCATATCCGCATCGAACCCTTCTGTTAATCTACCGACGTCTGTAAATGGTGTGGTGGCAGCACTTCCGGTGGTAAGGCCCTGTATTACATCTGCACGGGTCAATGGCGGAACATCTGTCGGATTGTCACCACCCTTCAGGGAGATATTCAGAATTGCAGTCGGGGGCGATTCTGAAAGGGGAGATACACCGAAGTCTGTGCTTATGCCCACCGGGATTTTGGAATCAAATAATTTCTTCAGTGGATATGCGGTATAATATCTGTCTCCATAATATCTGGTGAGATCACTCTCTACATGCCAGAATGCCGGCTGCACCGTCATTACAACCTTTCCATTGAATCGGGAGATTCGTTTTATCTGTTCATCGGTCACAAACGCGAGGTGAATCAGAGTGTGAGTGCTGTTCAGGCCATGATTCCTGGCATAGATCTCTTCCAGAGGTGAGAGAACTGCCTCGATGGCCTCATCTCCCTGGACATGATAATGTACATTCAGCCCCAGTTCATCAGCCCGTTCAATTATTCGAGAGAGATTATACTCTGGCCCTTTGGAATCATCCCGGTAGACATAGGAGAGACCATATGTTCCCTCATTATTCTCCCAACTGGTCCAGGCCTGACCTCCTGCATACGCTCCATCAACAAAGATCTTCAGTCCAATAAACCTGACCATGGGAGTGTCATTTCCGAGAT
>NZ_JAIWNS010000121.1 GCF_020216685.1 Methanospirillum hungatei
GAAGATCTTATCCTAGAATTGTATTTAAAAGGGATGATTTTCCTGAACTGACCCTGCCAAATACGGCAATCTCAAATACCTGATCCTCGGCACTGTCAAGAATAGAGGATATCTGACCACGGAATTCCACAAGCCCATGTTCTGATACCTGCTGCTCAATGGTGCGAAGAAGATCCAGATCATGGGATGTACTCTCCAGTTTTGAAAGTCGCTCCTTAATATTCTGCCCACCGGTGCCGGAGAGAAACTGTTCAACCTGACGAATGAGAACCCGGAGCTCACTCACCGCCCCTGACAGACAGGTCTCTCCCTCACTGGTCATCTCTCCATACCCCCGCATCGCAGAGGGACGCATTTCATCAACTGATACCTGCATCGATGCCAGCCTGACACGAACGGCTCTCGATGCCGGAATATCCGGAGAACTCTTCGGGATACCGGCACTATCAAGAACCCGAAAAAGCCTGTTTCTCATATGGGAGATATAGTCTTTAATGCAGGTCTTCTGGGCAGGAGTGATATCTGGCACATACTGTGGAAATGCGGTATTTGAAGCGCCTTCATCCATTATTCCTTCTATCTCATCAAGGAGATAATCCAGGTGCTGACATCCGATTCGTATCCTGTTTGCATGACTTGGAGAGAAAATAATTCTTTTTTCAGGTTCGGGTTTCTTTTCAGACATATACATCACCCTGGACATACTCTGATATCACCGGATGAGCAGAGAGAGTCTGATCATTCTCATATGCCTGTTTCCATATGTATATCATACCCTCTCAATTCCTGGATGGGAGTGTGTTTTTGAGCATCAGACGGATCTCCTTTAATGGATTACAAAATCCCTCAGCAAGCCTGCCTCCTTTCATATCACGGGCGAGTGCATCAGCATACAGCTGGTGAATAAGGAGAATAAGTTTCAAGTCTTCCTGCATATCAGGGAGAAAGGAGAAAGGATACAGGCTTAATCTGAACCGCTCCAGAAGATCAGCAGGAGTTCTGGATTGAATTAAATTTTCAAAAAATGATGGTGATTTCTGCCCCATATCTATGATAACGTCATACAGCGGCGGTGGAACTGACCGGTATGAGGAGGTAAGATCCTCAATAAACCACTTCATGGACCGGATCTCTTCATGGATAATCCGGTAGTGCCGGTTATGATACAGATGTAACATCCGATCAACATTCCGGTTCATCTCATATGCCGGATCAGACATATGGCCAGCTACGGGCATAATATATCCTGACCGTGACAGGTAGTCAAGATGTGCCTGAATATTTTTCGGACTTTCTCTGAGGATAGCCTTTTCGTCTTATGAAACGAAAATGATCGAAAGGGCAGTCTGATTTTTCCCACAGGTAAATCAGAAGGCTGGGACCTTTGATGAAATTTGTACCCAAAGAATCAGCACTCGTTGGTATTGGCGGATGTATCGGATCTATTGCCCGGTATCAGATCAATGAATGGATTCCCTCTTTATTAGGGACATGTATTGTCAATGTGCTCGGCTGCATTGCGATCGGATTTCTGATGTACGAGTCTATTTATTTTGGAGCATTCAGCCGGAACTCCCGTCTCCTGCTTGGTGCAGGAATGATCGGTTCATTTACGACGTTTTCAGCCTTTGCAACCCAGACGATAGAAGCAGGACTTTTTTATGGAATGATCTTCATCGCTGCCAATATCCTGTGCGGACTTATGGGAGTATTCATGGGACGCCAGATCATCCTGCGGAAAAGGAGATCATGGAACATCTGATCCTTGTCGGAATTGGAGGAGCGGTCGGAGCCATGCTCCGGTTTGAACTCTCAAAACTCCGTCCGGTCAGGAGCATTCCTCTGGGAACGGCCCTCGTAAATATCATCGGTAGTTTTCTCTTTGGGTGTGTTGTGTTCTCGCGATCTCCCGGAGATATCTATTACCTGGTGGATGTCGGAATTCTGGGAGGGTTTACCACCTTCTCAACCTTCTCCTTTGAAACATTCAGGATGTTTGAGGAGCAGGATTATCAGACTATGGCTCTGAATATCTCGATAAATCTTATAGGAAGCCTGATTGGAGTACTATTCAGTTTTGTTCTTGTGACGCTGATTTTAACAGGAGGATAAATGTTATCGGATGGAATGCTTTTACGAATATATATTGCAGAATCAGCAAAAATCGGAAAAAAACCTGCATACCGGCATCTTGTTGAGATGTTCAAGAAAAGAGGATTTCCCGGGTGCACCGTATTCCGGGGAATGGTCGGATATGGACATGAACAGGTTATTCACACCGTCGATGTCTTAAACTTCTCAATGGACCTGCCCGTGGTCATTGATGTCGTTGATACAAAGGAGCGGGTTATGAGCATTGTTGATGAAGTGGAAGAACTGGTCGAACATGGGCTTGTCATCACCCATGACGTGAAGATGGGAAGAAAACAGAAGTAAATCCTGGTAAACAGGAACAGGAGTCATCAGCTGGAAAAAGCGGTTACAGGTGAACCCCATCACCTTGTTTTACCTTATTTTACATTATGCAGAATTGAATGCCTTTCTTCCTGCGTATCTGGCCTTATCTCCAAGGAACTCGTTGATACGGAGGAGCTGATTATACTTCTCAACCCGCTCTCCACGACAGGGTGCACCGGTCTTAAGCTGACCACATCCAAGTGCAACCGTCAGATCAGCAATGAATGAATCACAGGTCTCACCACTCCGGTGAGAGACCATCGTTCCCCAGCCGGCTTTTTGTGCAAGACGAACGGCATCCATGGTTTCGGTAACCGTACCGATCTGGTTGAGCTTTATCAGAACTGCATTTGCAGTCTTTTCTTTCAGACCGCGGTTTATTCGTTCAGGATTGGTAACAAAGATGTCATCGCCGACGATCTGGATGGTATTTCCAAGACGTTTTGTCATGAATGCAAACCCTTCCCAGTCATCCTCGGCAAGTCCGTCTTCAATAGAGATGATCGGATAGGTCCGGATCATGTCTTCATAATAATCAGTCATTTCTGCTGATGTAAGGACCTTCTTCTCAGTCCGGAGCGTGTATTTTCCATCCTCATAAAACCCGCTTGATGCCGGATCAAGGACCAGAGCGATCTCTTTTCCTGGTGAATACCCGGCCTCTTCTATTGCGTGGACGATGAGCGATGCTGGTTCAAGATTTGACGGCACTATCGGAGCAAACCCTCCCTCATCACCGACGCCGGTTGAAAGCCCTTTCTTTTTCAGAACTGATTTCAGGGAGTGATAGACTTCGCATCCCCACCGAACCGCTTCAGGATAGTCAGGAGCTCCCACCGGGGCTATCATGTACTCCTGAAAGTCTGATCCCTGCCAGTTGGCATGAGCGCCCCCGTTCATAATATTCATACAGGGCACGGGCATGAGAGTAGATTTGGGGCCAAGATACTCAGAGAGCAGAACGTCTTCGGAGTTTGCAGCGGCCCGTGCAACTGCCATTGAGACCGTAAGAATGGCATTTGCACCAAGTTTTGCCTTGTTCGGGGTCCCGTCAAGTTCAATCATCACCGAGTCGATACTTTTCTGCTCAAGAGCATCCCTTCCCAGGAGTTTGGGCGAGATAATGTCCTTAACGGCCTGAACGGCACCCTGAACTCCCTTGCCTCCAAACCGCTTTTCACCGTCACGACGTTCAACCGCTTCATGGATCCCGGTTGATGCTCCGGAGGGACAAGCCGCCCGGCCCCGAATCCCGTTGTTCAGGGTGATATCGACCTCTACCGTAGGATTTCCTCGTGAATCAAGAATTTCACGGGCTATTATTCGCTTAATTCTGGTGTCCATCGGGGTTCACCATAAAGAGATTGGTCGGGATACAATAAAGGGAAAACTCATGTGAGAATTAAAGAGCGAAATAAAAATGGTGAGAGACAACATATGTGATGTTTTCTGCCGTCCGGCTTTCCGGGAAGAGTGCACGGACTCATGACCCAATATACGGATTGTACATTGAAATCCTTCTACTCTGTTGACAGCAGGTATACCCTACAATCTCAAATAATCATATACTATGAAAAAATCAAACGCGGGACAGGATAATCACACCGAACCATCAGTGAAAGACTATAAAGATATCTTTCAGGAAACTCCGGAGGGTATTATCATCACCATTGAAGTATCAGCCGGGAGTAAAAAGTCGCTCTTTCCTGACGGATATAATCCCTGGCGGAAAGCATTTGGTATTGCGGTAAAAGCTCCCCCGGTTGAGGGAAAAGCAAACAAGGCGATCATGGAACTCATCGCCGGATATTTTCACCTGCCGGTCCACGCCGTCACCATTCTGTCTGGGCAGACCTCTTCGGTGAAGAAGGTCAGGATTCATGGTATCTCGCGTCAGCAGATAATTGACCTCATCAGTGGGTAGAAAACCGAGAGAATGAGCTGACCTTACCCTAATTCTTATATACTTTCTGGTAGATGAATCTCCGTAGATATGATTCACATTGTTATGAACAGGGGGTTCTTACGTGTATGAACAGGACACAACGAAGTATCGAATTCACCTGGTTGTCCAGGCTGACGGGGTGGTCGACCGATCTGATGTAGTCGGAGCCATTTTTGGTCAGATTGAAGGACTCCTCGGGTCAGAACTTGAACTTCGTGAGCTCCAGAGACAGGGGAAACTTGGCCGGATTGATGTCAAGATCCAGAGCAGACTGGGAAAATCATATGGTGAGATAACCATCCCGACCTCGGTAGACCGGGCAGAGACGGCAATACTTGCCGCTTCCATGGAGACTATCAACCGGGTCGGTCCCTGCGTATCAGAAATCCATGTCCAGTCGATTGAAGATGTCAGAATTACCAAACGGACCCAGATCATCGAACGGGCAAAGGCTCTCCTCCTTGAGTTTGAAGAACCAGGGATTGATCCTGATTCACTCATAGATGCTGTCCGTGAAAGTCAGCGGATCGAGAAGATAGCAACCATCGGAGTCGATAACGTCCCTGCCGGACCAAACGTGCTTGCATCAGACGCTATCATCGTGGTAGAGGGGAGGGCAGATGTCATCAACCTGCTCCGTGCCGGAATCAAAAACGCTGTGGCCGTTGAAGGGACCAGCATCCCAAAGACCATCATCGACCTGTGCCGGAAAAAGACCACAACTGCGTTCTTTGACGGGGACCGGGGAGGGGATCTCATATTGCGTGAACTTCTGGAAGTCACCGATGTGGATTTTGTCGCGTATCCGACACGGGGCGAGTCGGTTGAAGACCTGAGTCGTAAGGAGATAATTAAAGCGCTTCGAAACAAGGTGCCGGTTGAGTATGTCCTGGAAGACCGGGTCGCAGAGTACCTGGCATCACAAAAATCTGAACAAAAGACTCCATCCGTTCGTGAACCGGGACGAGAGAAGATGAGTGAACCGGCACGATATCACCCACCAGCCCCTGAGGGTGACGCGGTGATCTCCTGTGAATGCACGGAAGAGATACCAGATGCCGTCTTTGAAGAAGAGAGCGTCACTGAGTATCAGGCAAATCTCACGGATGATGAGGAAGATGACCGGCCAAGAACCGTGTTTACCCACATTCGGGAGGTAAAAAACCGTGGAACTGCACGGCTTATCGGGTTGGGCGGTGAGATGAAGAATGAACTCCCTGCCGGGGAAGTTGAGGAGAAACTCGGGGCAATGGAACAGGACCTTGAGGGAGTTGTCATCGATCAGGAGATCAACCAGCAGCTTCTTGACCAGTTCTCCCTGCATGGGATCAGGTATCTTGCCGCACCCTCATTTACCGGCATCGTGCGGCTTCCGGCTACAATCCGGCTCATTCCATTCAGATAGCTGGTTTCAGGCTATTTTTTTTATATTTTTCTCACTAATCAGATAGTGGAGATCCAGTGTGCATAAAGAAGAATTAATATCCCTCCATACCATGCTCACCAATGTCCGCGAGTATCTAGAGGAGCAGAACCCTGATGCAGACTTTACCGAGTATGATGCCCTGGAAATTACCCCTTCACAGACCCACCGGAGCAAAATGGAGCATAAATATGCGATATTTGTTCTGGGAAATGCCATTGCAAAGGCTATGAGAGAGGTAGACAATCCATCAGCAGCACGAATGGCTGACCGGATGCATGAACTGGCCGAGAGGACACTAAAAGAGATAGAGATGGAAGGGTAACCCCTTCTACTTTTTTTGATCCTGTAAGACCAAGTACTCTGCAAGGAGCCGGGGGATCGGAGCCTGCATACAATGCCAGTTGGGTGTGCCGTTTACTTCAAGTACGACATATGATCCATTACAGGACAGCAGATCAACACCTCCGTAATCCACTCCGACTACCTGTGCTGCCCTGACTGCAATATCTGCCATCTCCTGTGGAATTTTAATTGCACTCCCGCACCCTCCCTGGTGGATGTTATGAGTCAGGTGATCAGATACCCGCATGATGGCCCCGACTGCCTTGTCACCGATGACAAAAACCCGG
The DNA here is from genome assembly GCF_020216685.1 of Methanospirillum hungatei. Lineage (GTDB taxonomy): Archaea > Halobacteriota > Methanomicrobia > Methanomicrobiales > Methanospirillaceae > Methanospirillum > Methanospirillum hungatei_B. Next base: position 6,458 of record NZ_JAIWNS010000121.1, read on the forward strand.
AAGTCGCGGTCATTTGGCACATATTCCTGCAGGTAATAGGGTGGATCTCCTAGCTCTGACTCGTTTTCAACCAGATGAATCCCAACCCCGTCAAACCCGTACACAGGTTTTGACACGGCTTTGGTGTGCTTTTGTATAAACTTCCCTGCCAGCGTCCGTGATTCGGTAAAAAATGTTGCAGGAGTCGGGACCCCGTGCTGCACCAGAAGGGCCGATGTCATCACCTTACTTGCACAGGTGACAATACTCTCCGGTGAGTTTATAATTCTGTTTTTCAGTGACAGGGCCTGGAGTGATTCAAAATTATGACCATTCTGTCTGATTCCGCAGGCCCAGATGGTCGCTCCGGACAGATCATCTGAAAACGGATCGATTGCTTCTAAAAACCTGACCCGGTACGGATACCCCATCCGGTCAAGTTCATCCATGACCATCCGGGTTGAATTGTCAGATGGAATATCGGTGGGTTTTGGAATAATGGTTATCATGGAACATCAAAAAAGGGAGGTTATTCAAAGGGTCTGCTGTACTTCTTCCAGATCTGTTCACGGAAGACCGGACCACTGTTATAGGTACAGAATGGGATGAGAGTCCCGTCTGGTGTCGCATAATGAATGCAGCACTGGCTGACCCGCTCGACATCATAATTATAGTTATCCATGAAATGCATCATCCCGATAAAGAGGGCATTCCAGTGGAACTCACGAAGGGAGTCAAAGTTATGGGTGATAAGTGCTTTTCCAAGGCTGGTCCAGAGTTCACGGCCCCCATCCTCACTCTTCTTCACCGATGCATAGAGCTCCTTAATCCCGTTAATGGCAACCATCTTTTTACTGATAGGCCCTGCCGAGGAGAGCTGGGTTGTGAGCCGCTCGATAGAATCAAAGAATGCATCAACATCGATCATACGGTTGATGGGGACGATCTTCTTATCCCTGACAAAGACATAGGTCGCTGCACCACAATGCTGGTGTGCGGTGAATTTTAATTGTGGTTTGCCGGTATATGCCTCAACAAAGTCACTGATTGGCACAACACAGGGAACCGGGTAAAAATCCTCTTTCTCAACCGCCCCTTCGGTCTGCTCTTCAATACGGTTCAGTAACTCAGGGATTGTTATCCGCTGCTGTTCGATATCTTCCGGTGACGCCGCCCCGGTAAATGAGACCGGCTGGAAGTTTACTCCACGGATTACATCATTATTTTCTGCTGCAAACCGGACAATATCACCAATCTCATGATCATTATGGCCTTTGATGATGGTTGGTACCAGAACCACACCCTGCTTTGCTTTTCGAAGGTTTTCAATTGCCTTCAGGTCATGCGCCAGTTTGAAATTCGTCTCTTTTGATACCCCGTCAAAGTGCAGGTATACCGTGGAAAGACCGGCATCTTTGAGCCGGAGTGCATAATCAGGATCCTTGGCAAGAATAAGTCCGTTCGTTGCCAGCTGCACCTGCATGAACCCCATACTTTTTGCAAGTCCTATGATCTCAAATAGATCATCACGGAGTGTCGGTTCTCCTCCGGCAAACTGAACTGCCGGCGCAGGAGTTGGTTTTTCAGAGCGCAGGACCGTCAGCATCTCTTTGATCTGGTCAAAGGTGGGCTCGTAGATGTACCCGCATGCCCGTGCATTTGCAAAACAGAAAGAACAGTTCAGGTTACACCGGTTTGTCAGATCAACATTTGCAAGGAGGGTCGTTGATTTATGACTGTTACAGATTCCACAATCATACGGACAACTGCTTATATCTTTCACGACCTGAGGGTTTGCAAGGCCTGAACCCTTCACCCCGAACGCCTCATATCTGCGCCATGCGTCTGCATCATCCCAGTACAGGTATGAAAAATAACCATGATCAGGACAGGTCCTGTTTATATACACCTTTCCTTCGTTCTCTATAATCTCTGCTTCTAGTACTTTTTTACATATTGGACAGAGACTTTTGGTTTTTTTGAGGAGTATACTATCACCACCAGTGGGTATTCCCATACCGGATTTCACTTCTGCTCATATGTATGCGAAAACCTAACCTTATAGGTATGCCGGATTCTGCAACAATACTCAGTAACGGACTCATACTCATCGGTTCTGCGATATGGGTGATGCTCCCCGCATACCTGCCAAATAATTTTGCAGCCCTGACCGGTGGAGGTATGCCCGTTGATATGGGGAGGAACTGGACAGACGGGAGGCGTATCCTTGGTGACGGGAAGACCATCCGGGGGTTTGTCGGCGGGGTTACAGCCGGGATTCTTATCGGGGCACTCCAGATATATGCAGAGATATCAGGACTTGTCCCCTGGTTTCCCCCCCATACCCTGACGGCAGTCATCCTGCTTGCTGTCGGTTCACTCCTTGGTGATATGGTAAAGAGTTTTTTTAAACGACGTCAGGGGATAGACCGGGGAGGCGAGTGGTTTTTAGTAGATCAGCTGGACTTTGTCGTCGGGGCGTTGCTTCTGACTTTGTTGTTTGATTCCTCCTGGATGATGCACACCATGACCATGCCGCTTCTGATCGTCATCCTGGTACTGACCCCCTTGCTCCACCGGACCGTGAATATTATCGGGTATAAACTTGGATTGAAGAAGGTACCATGGTAACTGCTACATTGCGTGAGATGCTGATCTCAGCCGAGGCTATACGATTTGGAGATTTTACCCTTGCGTCCGGAAGAAAGAGCAAGGTCTATATAGATATTAAAAAGGCTATTACCGATCCTGCCATTCTGAAAAAGATTGCTTCAGAGGTTCTTTCCCAATGCACGGATTTTGATGCCGTCGCAGGAGTTGCCGTCGGCGGGGTCCCCCTTGCGGTCTCAGTCTCCCTTGCCTCTGGTAAACCGTATGTCATTATCAGGAAAGAGCAGAAAGGACATGGCCTTGCCAGCCTTATCATCGGTGATGTAGATGGGAAGAGGATTCTGCTCGTTGAAGATGTCACTACGTCCGGCGGCTCTGCAGTATTTGGGATTGAACAGCTCCGTTCTGCCGGTGCGATAGTGGAGGATGTGATCACCGTAGTTGACCGGAATGAAGGAGCAGAAAAAATGCTCAGCGAACTTAAAATTACCCTGACTCCCCTGGTCAGGATGCAGGACCTTATAAACGAATAAGAACGGTGACAGACATGCCATTATACCCGTATGGCTAATGATAGTCTATGAACCAGCATACGGCTGGCATTGTCATACTTCTCATAGCCGGTATCCTGGGCGGCATTCCCTTAGGGATGCTGTTTCATGGAGATACCCCCGGACAGGTCCAGAATAATACCTCATCTAAATGGCAGGCACCGGTCAGTCAGCCAGAACTTGTCCGACCTTCACATATGCTCTCCCTCTCCAATGAGTCATTTTTAGTCAGCGATCTGTATGATAAGGCTCTTTTCCTGGTTCAGGCAAATGGGTCAATGCAGCGAATCATAACCAGGGATGTCGCAAAACCCTATGGATACTGGGATATCACCGGAATCACCCATGATAAAAAGGGGAATATCTACCTCTCCGATGCAGCCACCCACCGGATATTAAAACTCAGTGACAAAGGATCTCTCCTTACCAGCTGGGGAGGGTTCGGAGATGGAGATGGGAAGTTTGACACTCCTTACGGGATCAGTGTTGTGAATGTATCAGGTGAAGAATTGCTATATGTCTGTGATTCCGGTAATGCACGAATCCAGGTCTTTACTCCACAGGGGCAGTACCTGCATAGTCTGCAGATCCCATCCGATGAAACGAAAAAAGTCAGGGTTGTAAAGCCCCAGGAATCACTCAATACCACCGATCTGCAGAGGTTTGTAGTTACCCCACAAAAAGGAGCAAATCCTGCTTTTGTGGAGCGGACATTTTCCATTCAGTCTTCAGGTAATACCCTGCCCCTGACCTTTGACATCAACCGGTCAGTCCACCTGGGAGCACAAAAAGTTTCATACCAATCATCAGATGTCTCAACGAAAAACCCGGAGGAATGGATACCAGTGCTTTCTGCTATCCTTGCAGATACAACAACTCAGGAGACCCTGAAGACAACACTAGAAGAGCTCAAGAGACAGGCAAATATCAAGAGAATCAGTGAGCGGGCGAAACTGGAATGTATTGTCCATTTTATTCAGCAGATTCCTCTGACCGAGAATGCTGAAAACCGGTACCCGATAGAGATATTGCATGATAAAATGGGGAATACGTATGACAAAGCCCTGTTTTTATACGGCCTGCTCAGTGAAGCAGGGTATGATGTGGTATATCTTGCATATCCAGGTCTCTCTCATGCAGCGGTTGGAATCCGTCTCACCGATCCCATCAAGAGTACGGCAGTTGCCACATACCGGGATAGCAATGGTAGCATATATATGTACATCAATCCGGACGGGCCGTCATTTATCGGGGGTATTGCCCAAAAATACCGGAAGAGTGATCCATTTGTGATCCATCTTGAAGAGAAAGGGAGAAATACAGGAACAGGAACGGGAAAAGAGAAGAAGTCCATATCAGCAGATCACCTGTATTCAACCTATGTCGTTGAGAGTATCTTTTCCCTCTCTGACAAGTATCAATTCCTGGTAAACAAGGAGAAGGATGCAAAGAGCGATGAGGCACGAAACATCAGGGAGAATTATCAAAAGATTAAGAGTGTTCTTGACTTTATCGAGAAAAATCCCTGGAATACCGAGATTGCATATATGAGGATTAAAAATTCGAAAGTAAATGATATTATCGTCTAGGATAAATCCAGGTCTTGTTTTTTCCCAGAAACCAGGTAACCGGTGAAGGAACCAAAGAATAATCCTTTCTGATCCATTGTAATGAGGTGAGCCTGAAACGCATCAGCCTCCTCCTGTGATACGCAGCCGGCAGATGCTGCCCGATTCGCATTTTCTGTAACGGTGAAGATCGTTTCCGCTTCTTTGAGCGTGGTCATGATCATCGTCCGTGGATGAACCTCTACATCGGTAAATCCTGCATGTAGACACATTCTTCTAAGCTTACGCCCGATATGACCACAGGCAAACTGATCTGACCAGAAGTTCAGAACAGTTCTTGTTACTTCTTCATCAGCCCCGTCAAGAATAAAATTCTCCCAGTCCGGTTCAAACAGGACACATCTCCCCCCCGGTTTTAAGACACGATACATCTCTTCAATGACCTGCTGTGGATCTTGCACATGCTGAAGAACCCGGTCTTCCCTGACCGCATCACATATACCGTCACGGACTGCCGAGTATTGCCCGTCCATGCGGATGTAGGAGAGGTTTGGAATACTGGAGGCTTTTTTTGCAAGGGTTACAAGAGAAGAACTGATATCTGACCCGATTACCAGTCCTCCGGGGTTGCACCGTCCGGCAAGGATATGCACATCATCAAGAGGGCCGCACCCAATCTCAAGGATGATATCTCCGGGTGATATCTTCAGGAGCTCGAATGACTCCTCTTTTACCGACCGAAAGAAGGGATGGTTTCTTATATCTGACAGGCACCGAACCAGTTTTCCCTGATCTTCTGAAAGGTCCACCTGTTGAAATCCGGTTGCAAGGAAGGTCATGATGTAAGAGAAGAGTGAGGTTTCAGATAATTTGAAAGGATCATTGAACTTCCCAGTGATCGATATTTCGTGTCATAGGATTGAAAATGATACCAATCTCAAAGATCTTCCTGCCATCGCTTTCATATTTCTCCCGGTATTTTTTTTCCCTGATCTGGTTGAGAGGGCTGCCAGGTTCGTGCGAAGGAGAATCTGATACTTTAAATTCAAATATCCAGATACCGGTTTTGGTTTTTACGGTAAGGTCAATTCTGCCTTTATTCGTAGTATCTTCCGGTATAACCTCATACCCAAGACTCGCAAAATACGTGTACACGATACTCGCATAATACCATTCAAATTGCGACAACTGGTTCTTCCTGTACCAATCGTATGGAATTGAAGCAAAAAGTGAAGAAAAAATGGTATGTATCTGACTGGGGTCTTCCCGTTCCAGAATATCATAGAGCATTTCACGATTTTTAGAAATCTCCTGCTTTGAAAGGACTTCAGCAAACAAAGTATTTAAAGAGGTTCTGACTTCGACATTGGGGTATCCAAGCCAGCAGGTAAATCCCCGAATGGGATCTGCAGACCATTTTTTAATTGTAAGATACCCTGCCTGAAAAAGGAGAGTCTCTATCCGGATATGCTCCGGATCAAATGACCCGAGGAGATCGGTCCCGGCAATAAAATCTTCATATTCAGCCGGAAGTCGTGGATTAGACTCCCAGAGCTTGATGAGAAAAGTCGGCGTTCCGGTCTCGAACCAATATGGTTTGAATGTTCCCTCATCAAAAAGCAGCAGGATATCAAACGGGTTATAAACCGACTCGCCGGTCCAGGAATACCCATTGTACCATCGTTTCACCTCATCGTTATCAAATCCGGAGAGGTGCTCTGTAAAAACCTGCTCAAGATCTGTCTGAGTATACCCACATATCGCAGAGTACCGGGAATCAAGGGTAATATCCTTGAGATTGTTCAGACCGGAGAATATCCCGGTTTTTCCAAATTTTGAAACCCCGGTGAGCATGACAAAGGTAAGGAATGGATCAAGATCCTTAATAATGCTATAAAAACTCTTGAGATCTTCACGAAGCTCTAAGGCAACTTTCTGATCATGAAGGTTATCAAGAATCGGCTTATCATATTCATCAACCAAAAGTACAACCTTTTTTCCGGTTTTTTTGAAGAGTTCACGTATCAGATCTTCCAGTTGAAATCCGGACGAGATGGAATGATCAATGGAAAGCCCATACTGTGCTGCCTCCTGGGAAATTATTCTGGTCAGGTATTCAGACAATTCTGCAGATGATCGGTTCACCCGTTGTGCAAAACTGATTTTTATAACCGGATATTTTTTCTCAAAATCCCAGCCTGATTCAGGACGGTCAAGATAAAGACCGGAGAACAGATCTTTTTTCCCTTTAAATGCACAGGAGAGAGTGTCGATAAAAAGGCTTTTGCCAAACCTGCGTGGTCTGGAGAGAAAATAATATGAACCTTTTTGAGCTAACTCAGCGATGTATGGAGTTTTATCCACGTAATAATACCCTTCGCTCCTGATCTTCTCAAATGACTGAATCCCGATAGGAAGTAGAAGAGAGGGCATATGAATAGTACGTACTTGTGATAATGAGTTATAAAGGATGATCTTTTTTTCCTATCTTGACAAGGTCGTACTATTGGATATTTAATGATAGGTTTAATGGTGTGTACCGCATATTGGTACGAGAATATTAATCTAAGATCCGATATCTATGGCAATTAGTACCAGAGGAGGCAATTTTTCACTCCTCCACCTGATTATTTCTCATCCTCTCTGCAAGAATGCAGAGCTTTTCATTCGCAGAGCGACCAGGATCTTTATCCATTCACATGAGAGAGTGCCCCTTTTAAGCACTTTCTGAATTTTTTTAAAATTGATAGAATGATGCAAATTCACCGGAGTTATCAGGAATGAATACACATACAAACATCCTTGTTGTCGGAAGCGGAGGCAGAGAACATGCCATTGCAAAGGCCCTTTCCAAAAATCCACAGACGAGAATATTTGCGGTAATGAACAGGATGAATCCAGGGATTGCTGAACTGGCATATAAGATCCTGATTGCTTCAGAAACTGACCCAGAAGTGGTGAAAAATTTCTGCATCGAGCAACAGATTCAGTATGCGTGTATCGGTCCTGAGGCACCCCTGGAAACTGGTGTTGTTGATGCACTTACCACAGCAGGAGTAAAATGTGTTGGTCCTGCAAAGATGGCAGCGAGAATAGAGACCGACAAATCATTCTGCAGAAATCTGATGAAGAAATTCAATATCCCTGGTCTTCCTGAATACCATATCTTCCACTCCGGCACCGATGCTGAAGCATTCCTGAAAACCACAACAAAAGAATATGCAATAAAACCATCAGGTCTGACCGGAGGCAAGGGAGTCAGGATCATGGGCGAACACCTGACCCATGAGGAAGCCTGCAGATATGTTCATGAACTCAAAGGGGATGTTGTCATTGAGGAACGGCTTATCGGAGAGGAGTTCACGTTGCAGGCATTCGTCGATGGCTCTCATCTTGTCCCGATGCCTCTTGTACAGGATCATAAACGGGCTTTTGAAGGAGATGTCGGGCCCAATACCGGGGGTATGGGATCCTATACCCTTCCGGATCACCGGTTTCCCTTTGTCACCGAAGAGGATTACAATACGGCATTTGCCATCATGAAACAGACCATTGCTTCTCTTGCTGCTGAAGGGACACCATATGTGGGAATTCTGTACGGTCAGTTCATGAATACAGCACAGGGTCCGATGGTTATTGAATTCAACGCAAGGTTTGGTGACCCTGAAGCCATGAATGTCCTGTCATTACTGACCAGTGACTTTTCCACCCTTGTTCAGGCGATTACGGCAGGAACACTTGACAAAGCGGAGGTTTCGTTTGCGAAAAAAGCTACCGTCTGCAAGTATCTTGTGCCGGAAGGATACCCGGATAATCCAGTTTCAGGCGGCAAACTAATTCCCGGACCAGATAACAAGGCACTCTGCTATTATGCCAGTGTTGTCAGGGAAGGGGAATTCCTGGTGACCCAGAGCTCACGGACTATGGCTTATGTTGGTATCGGCGATACCCTGGAAGAGGCAGAGAGGATTGCAGAAGAGGCTGCATCTGCCGTTCAGGGTCCTGTCCGTCACCGGTCTGATATTGGGACCAGAGAAGTTCTGGAGAAGAGAATTTCCCACATGAAGGAGATCAGATGAAGAAAGATTTCATATCCATTCTTGACATCTCCCGGGATGAACTGGCAAATCTTATCGCACATGCCAGAAAATTAAAGGAAGAGCGCAGAGTCGGCATACAGACCCCTGTTCTTGCCCATAAAACCCTGGGGATGATCTTTGAGAAATCATCGACCAGAACGCGGATATCGTTTGAGGCCGGGATGTTTGAGCTGGGAGGTCATGCCCTGTTCCTGAATCCGAAGGACATGCAACTAGGCCGGGGAGAGGCAATTCGTGATACGGCAAGGGTTATGTCCAGGTTTGTATCGGCAATTATGATCCGGGCGAACCGGCATGATGAGGTTCTGGAACTTGCCGCTCATGCCGATATTCCGGTTATTAACGGACTGTCAGATCGGGAACACCCGTGTCAGATCCTGGCCGATATCATGACCATTGAGGAACGACTCTTTCGGACCGAAGGAGTGAGGGTTGCCTGGATAGGTGACGGGAATAATGTCTGTAATTCACTTATTATGAGTACTATTCTTACCGGAATGGAAGTCGTTGTAGCATCACCACCAGAGTTTGCGCCCAGGCAGGAGATCGTGACAGAAGCAGTAAAAATGGGAGCAAAGGTCAGAATTGTGACCGATCCACGGGAAGCGGCCACTGGTGCTGATGTGGTCATGACTGATACCTGGATTTCAATGGGGCAGGAAGAGGAGATTGACCGGAGAAGACAGATCTTCATGCCATACCAGGTAAACGCTGAACTTATGGCCTGTGCAAAACCAGGGGCTATTGTGATGCATTGTCTCCCGGCACACCGAAACTGGGAGATCACCGATGAGGTTTTAGATAGTAAAGCCAGTGCGGTGTGGGACCAGGCAGAAAACAGGCTGCATGCACAGAAAGCCCTTTTGGTCAGGTTATTGGCATAACGAATAATTTTTTTTTGAGAATATAAACCGAAAACCATCTTATGTTTTGGAGAGATGGTTCTTATTTTTTTGAAGGAAACGATCTTGTCGTTCCCCGTTCTTCAGGTAGTAAAACGGTGGGCATCGAATGGCAGCAAACAGGAGAGAGAAGAATTTTTAGCGATTAAAAAACTCCAGATATTCTTCAGGTGATAATCCGGCGGTTCGTATTAACTTTCGGAGTAAACCTGGTCCCAAATTTTTTCCTGAATGAACAGGCACCGATAAATGTACTTGACTTCCTTCTTTGATCAGGATATAATGGCTGCCTTCAATATGGTTTATCATCCATCCGGCCCTTTTAAACCTAATTCTGGCAATTTATAACTTACTAAGGTGAGAGTCTTTTCTCCCTGAGCAAGCTATCGAACCCCATGTTCTTTAACTGGTCATC
>NZ_JAIWNS010000122.1 GCF_020216685.1 Methanospirillum hungatei
GGTATCCACCCCGTCAAGCCATATCCGTGCACCGGAAGGAGTTGAACTTACTGCAATACTCCCGGTAGGAATTGGTGAAAGAGTGGCGGATACGACAGTTGTCTGACCTGAAGTGACAGATACCGAACGGGTATAATCCAGGTATCCGCTGAGTTTCAAGGTCACCGAATAGGTTCCGATTGGAACTGATGTCTGAGTATAGGGAGTAACCTGACCGGTGTTCACTCCATCAACCCAGATCTGGGCACCGGATGGAGTAGAGCTGAAAGCAATCGTCCCTCCCGACGGATTTGAGGCGGTATATTTAAAATATGCAGCCCCCTCTCCGATACGGAGCCTTCCGGAGTATATTCTAAACCACCCTGATTCACCCCAGGATGTCCCCCAACTGTTCTTACAGATCCAGTAGGTCCTGCCATTTAACGTCCCCCATCCCACGATAATAATAGCATGATTGGCATAGGATGCACTGGATGTACTGTCAAGAATACCTGACCGGTATGAATCAAAGGTGCTCTCTGCATAGACTCCGGCGGCAACCGGACCATAGAGATAAATCGCCGTCTTTATCGCATCATCAGAGGGGATACTCCACTCATTCCCTCCACCGACATACCCCCAGGTCTCTCCTGCAGCCGTATCTACCGAATACCTGGTATATCCGGACAGACTCTTACAGGTACCTCCCGAAGCGGTATACGGATAGTTCGCCTCGGTAACCGTCCCGACACCACCACTTAAACCCGCTTTATTCACAAAGTATGCCATTGCGGTGAAGAGTCCTCCATTACATCCACTCTGATCACCCGCACAGTTCACCAGGTACTGCTCAGCATAATCGGGGTTTATACCCGGATTTCCGGATTTTATCTCTTTGTATGATTCAAAGGCACCGGTTGTTGCAAATGCCCAGCAACTTCCGCAACTTCCCTGATTCTTAATGGGAGTAGTATAATCTCCACCATTGTTCCGCCAGTCAAACGATGTGGGAAGTCCCTCCATTGGGGTGATACCAGGACCACCCATTATCGTGCTGCTTTTCAGATCATGTCTGAGTCCTTTCAGGTGTTCACGCTCTTCAGGACTCATGAGCATGATGGGATTGACAGCTGCTGTCCAGGAGAGATTATGTTCTTTCACATAGGCATTTATCTCATCCACTTCTGCTTGTGCAGTATTATATCGCTCTTCTTCACTCAAGGGATCCCAAAACCCCACGACCCCGCTTTGAGATCCCGATGATGAACAGGTCGGGCAGGAGGTCGATGATGATGGAGGAGGGACATTTGGGACCTGAACTGAAGATGGTTTTCCCCGAAAAGTGTCATAATCTGGAACTAGCTGCGTGTTTACAGACAGAGGAGTATTTATTATTGTAGAATTTATTGAATACAGGTAATCCGGCTGGGCATATTCAACCATCGGGTTCATCCGATACAGTTCGATCGCTTTCATCGTCCCGGTGGTGTTTGGAACATTGACAACCTGCATTCCCTCAACACCAAGGGTGGATGTGTCTGCAAGAACCGTCGCACCCATGGCTGCATGTGCCTCTGCCTGAATCTGACGTATGAAAGATGAGGGAGAATGGAGGTCTGTCTTAAACTTTACAATGACCCGGTCAGGAATATATGCTTGTGCAAATACAGAACTATTTTGCGTAATGTTTGTAGAAGTGATTAATTGTTCCGGTTCCACTTTTGGGGATATACTACCGGACAAAACTAATGACTGAGCAATGCCTGAAACAGGCCGATCTTCAGGAGAAGTTGATTCCGGGGTGACCGGGATTACAATCGATGGCAGGGAATACGGAGGAGAGAGACCAATATCAGGAGGTTTCATCACCACCTGGGAACGGGGCACCATAATGTCCTGTGTTGCAGCAACTGATTGTAAACCCACGCCCATGAGAATTGCGATAATGGATATGAATAATATAGATTTTATCATGAAAAACACCTCTTCAAAGATAGATACTATTACATAACCATTATATATAATCCTGGTTAAGCGCTCGCCATTTTATATACCTTAAAAGACTGAAAGCCCCCTATTAGGCAATAGGCAGAGATAGATTATAAATAATGAGTCGCGTTCATGAAGAAAGATGACCATTATCTCCAGAAATCGGTGCACGCACCAGATAAACTCCTTAAATCACACTCAATATTGATATTGCCACCATGGATATCAGCTAACAATGCGGCACTATAATTTGGGAATCAATATCTCTTTTTCTCACTATCTATCCAGAAAATATGAATTCCTTATTATTATTGAGTTAGATTTTATCCTATTGGGTTTAAAAATTTTTAGAGAATAAATTGAATTATCGTGTAGAATAAACCCAATCACCTGAGAAACTGAATATCCGATACATCCCATAATCTCCATGGAGCAGAGCCAATATCTACAGGATCATAATTCCACGCCCAACAAGCCCAAAAATATGCTCCTTTCCAGTGAATAAAAATACTTACCGCAATAAGGAAACATACAACACACATTTGAAAAATTTTTCCGGTTCTATCTTCCTGAAGAGAAGCAAAGACAGGAATCATGAAAAACATCAGGAAGGGCAAAACATCTGACATAAGTCGGGGACCAAATGAATGTCCCCCCACCAGGCAGGATATAATGAAATAGATAAGATATGAAGAATTATGATAGTTATTAATGTGATATCCAGTGGGGAGAAAATACGCTTTTTCAGTTTTATTAACAGCCCCCATAGACTTAGGATAAAGATTGGTGAATAGAAGAGTAAACCCCGGGCAGGGGAGAATAAATTTCCAATAATACCCTGAAATGCAGAATTAATAGACAAACCAAACCGACCTGCATGATCTGTAAAATATGGGCTCAATAAAGTACCATACATATCAAGATTTAACATAAAAAAGGGAATCAGAGTTCCTATTAGGATAAATAAATAAAGAATTGACCATCGACGATTGGTATAGAGAATATACAATGAAAAAAGAACCAGAGGCACAATATTTGTCGGCCTGATAATATACGCTATGGTAAGAGGGAGAGCAGTAATTGGGATAAAATATGAATGCTTTTTTCCGGAAATAAGGAAAAGAAGACCGATCTCAAGCATAAGAATTGATGGCGAATGCATCCACAAACCCCTGCTCGCAACAGACCAGATCGTTGTCCCAAAGGTGAATATTCCGGAGATGAAAAAAGCAAATTTTTGATCAAGATAGTACCGTGAAATGTAATAAAAAACAGTGATTGCAGCTGCAGAAAAAAAGGAAGCAAATAATTTCTCCAATATCACATGTGCCACAATTTTTTCGAAGAAAGCCATCTGACTTAAACCAAGTGACCATTTCACTACAAATAGCATGGGAGTTGATAATAGTGATGCACCAACAGGATAATAAGGATAATAATGCCCATTTACATAGATTATCTGATAATCAGGTCGATTTTCGTAATTTAGTAATCCTACATATTCATCAAGATCATAATTCTGCTCCCGGATCAGACTTTCAGAAAGAAATACTGAGTACTTCGAATCCGTTGAAATGATTACCGGGCTAAGTGAATAAACACAAAATGAAATAACAAAAATGAACAGGGCAATCTTCCAATCCCGTATGGGAATTGTCTGAAGAGATCTCATTGCACTAGTTCAATCAGGAGTCGTCATATACACTATTTATTATATTAATATTTGAACTCAAAACAATTATTAAAATATTATTTCTTTTTCTTATCCATCGCCTGCTGCTTGACCAGGTTCCGGATCCGATCTGCAGTACTCCCCTTGAAATCCACAAGGTCCCGTTCATGAACGGTCATGGTCGTTTCAGATGAGGGTACGTCGGTGATTGCATCCGCCAGTACATGATCCAGTTTCTTCGCCCGTTCCCAGCACTCCAGCGCCTCCTCATTTCTTCCGAGGCCACCGGAGAGGGTGATTGCCTTAAATGCCCAGAGATCAGGATTTGACGGATATATTGCAAGCGCCTGATCATATTTATCCACCGCCTCTTCGTACTTCCCCTGGTATGCCAGCTGATCTGCCTCCAATGCAAATGCATCAGCCTTGTTGAGGAGAACATCACGCTTGCTAAGAAATTTGTGAGTTGTATTTTCTGCCATATCTCTGATTCTTTCACATTAGGTGGGGACAGTATTTATGTTTTCACTCACATGAATCACGACCATCATTACATGAGTCGTATTCAAATCCATCGGCGGTGACATCATCTGCCCTATGAGATCGGGCGGTTAATGTGCAGCAGTAGTCAGGGACCCGTATATGAACAGGAACACTATTTAAAGAGACCCGCCCAACCAAAAAAAAGCAATCATGTATCTGTCTCTTCGATAAGGAGCCAGAACCAGAGGGGAAGATAGGTAATTTTCCTATCCATAAGGTTTTCCTCATCAAAAATGTCAGCAGTAATAATTATCCCCTCACCAAGCCCAAAATGAGTCATTGCAGAAATAAGCCCGCCTTTTTCTCTTTCCCGGGTTATCGGATCTGAAATATCAAAAGAGATCTGAATAAGCCGAATGGAGTCATCCCTGGATTTTATGACAAAATCAACCTCAACTCCTTTTTCATCCTGCCAGTAGTATATCTCTTTACCCTGACGAAGCAGGGCGATGTATACAATATTTTCAAATATTCTCCCAATATCATTTGAGAACCTGAAAGAGACTGCCTGCATCATCCCATGGTCGATGCAATAGAGTTTTTTGGGCTTTTGCATTTGTCTTTTTAATGACGTATCGTAGTGATTGACAGAAAAAAGCAGATATGCATCTTCCAGGTATGAGAGATATTTAATTATTGCATCTGTACTCAGGCTTTGATAATCAGAAAAGAGCCTTCTCAAAGAATTAAAGGTATGAGGTTTCGCAATATTGGATATACAGAAAAGAGCTAGTTCTTTGAAAATTTTCGGATTTCGTACTCCATGTCGCGACACGATATCCCGGTATATAATATCATCAAAATAGGATTGGAGTAATGTAATCTGATTCCCTGCCGGATACATAATCGCTTCAGGAAATCCTCCACGAACAAGATATTCATTGAAAATCCTTTTTATCTCAATCTTCTTATCAGAATATGCGATTGTATTCAGATCAAAGGAGATGTTTTTGTATTTTAGGAATTCAAAAAAACTGAATGGAAAAATTCTGGTGGTA
Organism: Methanospirillum hungatei; assembly: GCF_020216685.1. Classification (GTDB taxonomy): domain Archaea; phylum Halobacteriota; class Methanomicrobia; order Methanomicrobiales; family Methanospirillaceae; genus Methanospirillum; species Methanospirillum hungatei_B. Next base: position 5,182 of record NZ_JAIWNS010000122.1, read on the forward strand.
ATGTGCCTTCCAGTCAGCCGGGAAGAGATTTCTTCTGACAGAAGTGAGGCATTTGAGCCGCTTATTACAAATTTTATGTTTTTTCTTTTATCATAGATTCCTTTCAGCCATTTTTCCCATAAAGGAAAATTTTGTATCTCATCCAAAAAAAAATAGAGTTTTTGATCATCCGATGAGACATACAGTTCCCGAAATATATCTATTAATAGAAATAACTCATCGCCCTGGATCGGTTGTAATCTGTCGTCATCAAGGTTCAGGTAGAGAACAGATGACTTTGGCACACCTTGTATGAGCAGGTCTGAAATGAACTGGTACATAAAATAGGTCTTGCCACAGCGCCTCACACCAATAATATCATGTATATGAGGGAGGTCCATCTGAATCGGGCAATTTCTATAGTGTACAAAAGGCAATGCACTCTCCTGCCATTCAACGATCGCAGTTTTCAGTTTTGCCCGGGTGTCCATACAAAGAGATTGAATGCACAAGGGGATAGGACTATCGTATATGGACGATAAACTAGGGGAAAATCATCGAGAATAAACGATGGTCCTCCCCAAAAAAATTTAGCAGAACGATGAGAGAGCAAAATCAATGTTCATTGCCATAATAAATCCTCAAATCACAATACATACTAACAACGAGATTTCTCATTACTATTCCATGATTTGTGAACGTATTTACGATCCTAAAACGAAATAATGAATCATATTATGAATCGAACAACGAGATTTTTCTATATGCCCGGTTAGGGTATAACAGGGAGATTGGATACGCCCGGTTATTTGTATCTACTGTTTATTCGTTCCTTCCAAGGGTATACCACCTGTCCCGCTTTCGATGCGAAGGTACAGCCTTTGTAGAGAGACTATCATATATGCGAACTCCTGTGGATCGTTTTATCTGCCAAATCTCTGATTCTTTCATCCCATAAAGGAACACTCCTCATGCCTTGCATCGCAAAAATCATGACCATCATATCGCTGCCGTCAAATACGATGATGATCAAATAACTCGATGAGTTCATGGAAAATAAGTACGAGATATCATCATCCCTTCAGTCACTTCTCGACCATATTGAGGAACAGCTGGGAACAACGATACATCTCTCACGAAAACAGGAAGCCCCACGAAAAGGGATACTGCTTGATCAATATACCTACCAGGGATCGCGTAATGTCATCGCATTTTCCAACCAGCAGATCGGTATGCTCAAGGACTTTGTCATCGCGCAGAATGCAATTAAACTTCTGCTTCGGGGTATTGCGGCAAAGAATAATGCCTATAAAGTCCTCTCCTTTGATGCGAAATCTGCAACCTCTGGTATGGAACAGATCTATCTTGATGTCTTAAAGGATGAAAAGACCCGCCACCTGGACTTCTGGATCAAGAAAAAACTGATGTTTTACCTGTACATGCTCTTTCATGAATCCATCATCGAACTTCCGTGGACTCTGCTCTCAAATGTGGTGGTTGCAAAACTCTGTCCGGTCATGCGAAACGCGCAGGTCTACTACCTCATGAAAGAGAGTATGCGTGACATGCATGATCTGGTCTCATTTAAGGATTATATCCCCCGTCGGTATTTTGTCATGCATAATGGCATGTTCTTTGCCCGTGACCTGATGCTCGGTGAGGTCATGAGCGAGATGAAGTTAAACCCGATGATCAATATCCCGGAACTGAAGAAGTTTAAAAATCTCAATCTTATGGAGATGCTTACCCACCGGTGGCAGAAAAACCCATGGTACCAGACCAAGCTGGTCGGGGATGCCATGGTCAATATCTTAAAGGAACTCAAGGTCGCCTCGGTCTGTGAGCATCCCCGTCCGGATACCTATTACCAGATCTATCAGATCGGTGAAGAGATCACGAACCGATGGATACGGCTCATGCAGATTGAGAAATATTACTTCTGGGATACTCCGGCCCATCAGGCTGCGGCGCTCAAGAACCAGGAGGAGTTTGAGAAGGAAGCGCGGATGGCGATATTCGGGGAGGTTTGAGGCAAACCGTGAAAAAGAAGATACTCTCATTTTTTTATCGGCACAGAAGTTACATCGAAACAGGGAAGATCTTAATAATTGCTATATTAGCACTCGTTTCACTTTTTGTCTCATTCTATGTCCTTCTCGTCAGTACAGGAACTGGTTTTCAGTTTATGTATGTTTTCATCCCACATCTCTACCTGATTCCGATAATACTCCTTGCTCTCTGGTATCCAAAATCCGGATTACGCCTCATATTTCTTCTTTTAGTTTCTATCCTTGCATTTTGGTTTTTTGCAGACACCTTTGGATTCGAATTCAGCATACCGGTTGTATTCTTATATACTGGCCTGGATCTCGCGACCATCATGGTCCTCCTCCTCTATGTGAAGGACAGACATCTGGTAGAAGCGGTAATAACCGATCTTATGGAACGAAGTGAGAATAAAAGGAATATTCTGATAGATTTCAATCCCGATTTTGATACAATTATTGAGAATCTTGGCAGCACTGATGAGTATGTACGTGAGGAAGCAGTCCAGGCACTTTCCGGTCTGAAAGATGCCAGAACGGTTCTTCCACTCATTCGTGCCCTGGACGATGATAGTCTATTTGTCAGAAGAGCAGCCGCTGAAGCTCTTGGCAGAACGAATTCACAAAAGGCAATTCATCCTCTGATGAAAGTCCTCACTGAGGATGAACGTTGTGTCAGGGAAGCAGCAGCTGAAGCATTAGGGCATCTTGGCGATATCGCAATCCCGGATTTGATGCATAACCTGAAAAATGAAGACTGGAGAGTTCGAATCGGCTCATTAATTGCGCTGCGGGTAAGTACGGGTCATATTTCCAATATCGATCAGATACTCGTTACCCTATCAGATGAATCCCCGTATGTCAGACGTGAAGCCGTAAAGACCTTGGGAAGAATCGGAGATCCAAGTATTCTTCCATATCTCATTCAGGCGAGTAAAGATAAAGATTCAGGAGTCCGGCTTCGGGCGGTGAGAGCAATGGGGAAACTAGCTGAGCCAAAAGATGTTATTCCAGTTCTGAAACGATGTATACAGGATGAAGAGGGAGCGGTCAGGGTCCGGGCGCGTGAAGAGCTTGAGCGATTAAACGAGATGAAACAGGAAACCGTATCACCATGAAAACATAATTTCTTATTTTTTTAATAACATCCCAAATTTTTTAATGATAATTGAAGAGTAATAGATGCTTAAACAAAATTTATTTAAAAGCCGAATATCCTTAATACTTCAAAAAAAAAGGAAACCCCATTTTTTTGAGCAGTATCAGAAACATTAATCATTTAATCAGTAATAATTAACATTCAGGGATTAATATGTGGAAATATGATGAGGGGTTTAGTGGATTGGAGGCCGCTATTGTAATAATCGGATTTGTCGTTGTTGCGGCAGTTTTTGCTATGTCTGTCCTATCTTCGGGATTTATTGCAACTGAAGAATCAAAAGAGACAACAGTTGCGGGATATAAACAGGCATCATCAACGGTGTATATTGAAGGAGCGGTGTATGCCTCATTGGATTCCGGAACCCAGGCGTTGGATAAGGTATGGTTTAGTGCAGGAATTCCTGAAACCGGACAGCCACAGGATTTATCAAAGATGATTATTGTGTATACTCATTCGAAGGATCCAAATACATTTCGGACCTATGAATATGGCCCTACTCCATCTGATCATACTTTTGGTGTGGAAGGGGGACCTGTGATGATGCCCGGAGATAAAAAAATATTCACTCTGGCTGAAGTAAATGGACCAATCCCAGGCGGATGGTTTACCATTGAGGTAAAACCACAGATGGGAGCTCCAACCTTTGTCACCTATCATTTACCTGACTCATTTTCAGGAGGATCAGTATTGACCTGATCTGATCAATACCTTTAATACCTCATAGAGCAACAAAGATTTGTCCGGGTGAGCCGGACAGGTGTATTGACATGAAGAAAGAAGCAGCATTTTCTGGCCTTGAAGCGGCAATCGTTCTGATTGCATTTGTTGTCGTGGCCGCCGTGTTCTCCTACGTTATGTTGGGAGCAGGGTTCTTTGCAACCCAGAAGTCACAGGAAGTTACGTACTCTGGTATTAAGCAATCTACCTCGAATTTAGTTCTTGATGGGCAATTATATGGAACTATGTCAGGTAGCCCTTCAGCTTTAACGACTATTAAATTTTATCTAGCTATTCCTGAAGGGGGCCAACCACAAAAACTTTCAGATGTTTCCTTCTTATTGACAGTCAATAATGGAGCAGTGAATGATGTAAAATCATCAGCTACATTTAATCCCTCTACGGATGTGTTAGCAGCAGGTGATAGAGTTCAGGTAACATTAGCCTCATTATCTGGTCCTCAAGCTGGCGGTAGTTTCACCCTTGAGATTAAACCAAAGGTTGGTGCATCCACACTGGTAGCAAAGACACTTGCAACCGGATACAATGGTGGAGTGATCATCTAAACTCCTTTCTTTTCTTGAATATCTTTAATGGAAAATAGTACCTAATTACACTAGGTACTGTAATGAAATGTGTAAATAAACAACTCAAAATTATTGTCTTATTGGTTATTGCTTTATTTATTACTCTGATTTTTCGAATTCAGACATTTTCGCTTATTAACTCCGGACTCATCCCTCAGGTACTTACTCCCGACCCTTGGTACATCCTGAAACAGATCGACCTTGCATCTCACTCCCATCTGTCATATTCCTGGTTTGATCCCTTCACCAATTATCCACAGGGTGCTTTCATCCATTGGGGACCCCTTCTTCCAATTACCGGGACCATTATTGCCTTAATCACAGGCAATACACAGACCAATGCAATGACCTCTTTAGTATCATGGCTTCCCGTCATGATAGCAATCCTGACAATCCCTTTAGTATATTATTTCGGACGTCATCTTCATGGAGATTTTTGTGGAATTTCTGCCGCCATCCTCATCGCAGTAATCCCCGGCAGCTATCTGATCAGGTCAATGTACGGATATGTTGACCATCATATTCTTGAATCGTTCTTCATGCTTGCCTATGCATCCGGGTTTACGCTTTCCATGAAAGGACTTTTCACTGATCATGCAGGTACATCCCCGGGCAAAAAGTCTGTAATATATGGTACAATAACCGGGTTGATCCTGGGTCTGGGTATGCTGAATTCACAAACTATGATTATTGCTGCAGGGATAAGCATATTATTTGTACTCGTTTTTGGTATTCAATTGATAAAATCAGACAAGAATACTCTCAATATCGTGCTTTTTCTGATTCCTGTTTCCTGTATTGGAGCACTGTTAACAATAGTATTCTATACCCCGGACCCGGCGGGTCCGAAAGATCTGTTATTTGATCCCATATTTCTTGCTTTTACCCTTTTTCTTCCAAGTGTAGTAGGGATATACCTGGCAGTAATACAGGCAGCATTCAGAAAGAAAAAACTATCATATAAATGGATTTTTCCGGCCATATTCGCAGGGGGAATATTTACATACATTATAGGACTCCAACTCATCCCAAATTCAATACAATCACTTAAAGATACTCTATTTGGTATCGCAACCCCGGCATCATCATCTTATGCCATTGCTGAGTACCTCCCACTCAGTCCAGATGTTGCTTTTTTTAATTATCACATTATGCTCATTCTTTTCATACCCGGACTCCTCCTTCTTTTATACGAAGGACTTCGGAAGACCAATCCAATCGCCCTATACCTCCTTCTCTGGTCTGGAGCAACAGGAATATTGACTGTCATTAATACCAGATATGAAATCCTCCTTGCCGTTCCTCTCACTCTTACCATTGCATTTCTGCTCAGTTGGATATTCACCTATCAGAAGACGATACCCGAGACCTCTGAAAAAGAAAACACCATATGGCAGGATAGACCGGGTGCAATAGTATCCTTAGTACTTCTCATCGGAACCTGCACAATTTCTCTCTGCATCGCAGGAATGGTTGCAACAGCAGATTATAACTATCAACCATACGTTGCATCAGAAGACTGGATCGAAGGACTACTCTGGATGAAAAATGAAACGCCTGATCCGGGTGTGAATTACTACCAGGTATACCACGCTGATTCATTCAGATATCCGGATTCAGCATATGGAGTACTTTCCTGGTGGGATTATGGACACTGGATTACCACAATAGCCCACCGGATGGCAGTCACAAATCCATTCCAGGCAAACCTGGATATGGCAGCACAGTTCTTCATGAGCAGGTCAGAAAAACCTGCAGACATTATCACTTCTGAAAATTCTATCACATATATCATCTCCGATGCCGACATGCTCTTTGATACCATGCAGATGATGATGCGGGTGTATTCACCTGATGCAACTCCTGGACAATACATGGGATTAATCTCCATAAATGATACCGTAACCGGAAAGCCGGTAAGTTCAATTGGCTACCGCCAGCCATTCTACGAAAGCATGGTAACCAGGCTGCATGTTTTCGATGGATCCAGTGTGCAAGGAGAGGAGAAAATTCTGGAGCAGGAAGGAACACCAGTCCCGGGTACTGATATGCTTGTCATCTTCCCCGGCGGTCCGGATCCGGAGATTTCTGAATCAATCATCAGACCGCTCAAGGATATTGAGGCTCTCCAGCATTATCGTCTTATCTGGGAATCCAATACTTCATTATCAACCACTGATGAGCATGACATCCGGAAGGTCAAGATATTTGAGCGTGTTCCTGGTGCTATCATCCAGGGAGAAGGGACGATTGAACTGCCAATAATCACGAACCGGGGGAGAGAATTCACGTACCGGCAGCAGAGTATAAATGGAACATTTATTCTTCCCTACTCAACCAATAAGACAGCCTGGCCGGTTCATGCAACAGGACCATATAGGATTAAGGAAACGGGAAAGGTGATTGAAGTAAGTGAAACGATGGTTCAGAGATCAAATCAATAATATGGCCTAATTATATTATTACACAAAAAATTCCTAATTTTGTTACAGGAATAAATTGCTTAATGATAATTGCTCAGGCAAGTTTGCCCACAATTATATGCAATGAAAATCATTTACCAATTAAAAATGTATAATAGATACTGGAACACTCATGAGCACCATTAAGGAAGTCATTGATCGCTTCCCTTCTGAACTTCAAAATCCCATGTTAGAATTCTGGGGAGTTGTTAAAGAAACCCTTGGCGTAAAGAAAGAAGATTTCACCGAATTAAAAAATATTGTCTTTGAATTAGCTGAAGCACAAAGAGATTTAGCACAGGCACAAAAAAGAACCGAAATAAGAGTTGAAGAACTAACTGATGCTCAAAAAAGAACCGAAATAAGAGTTGAAGAACTAGCCGAAGCCCAAAAAAGAACTGAAGTTAAAGTTGAGGAACTAGCCGAAGCTCAAAAAAGAACTGAAGTTAAAGTGGAAGAACTAGCTGAAGCTCAAAAAAATACGGAACTCTCCATAAAAGACCTTACTCGAACAATCGAATTTAAAATCGGAGGTCTTGGAAGAAAATGGGGAATAGATTCTGAATGATCATTCAGAAATGGTCTGACTACTATTCTTTCAGAAACCGGGTATGAAGTCTTTAATTATATGGTCAAAGACACTGAAGGATTTGTATTCGGGCACCCATCAGAGATTGAGATAGATGTCATTGTCACCGGCGAGAAAACCCTTGTTGTTGAGATAAAATCTTCAGTAAGTAAGAGTGATGTGTTTATTTTTTTAAAGAAGGGAGAGTATTACACCAAAATGACCGGAAAAAAGGTAGATGGATTAATAATGATTGCACCCTTCGTAGAAGACTCTGCAAAAGAAGTTGCAGATATGTTCAATGTAACGATATGTGATTCCGTAATAGATTTAGGATCTGTTATTCAGGAAGCATCACAATAAGATAGATATAGTACCCTATTAAAAAACCGGTCATGAACTAAATAAGATTAATTATCATATTCCTTTTATTATCCTCCTGTATATGATTCAATGAGAGATCCGGTCCGATCTGGTGATGCATCATTCACTGCCTATACCCGGTCAACGAAATCCGGAACATACTCCAGAGTGGGCAGAATGAGTAATTCCTCTTTATATGCAGGAATAACAACTCCAATATTTTTTATTTCGATACATCAGACCTCATGTGTACCATTATGTAATGATAGAATTATCTGTGAATGCATTGAATGAGTAAATATTTATATATTCAAATATTAATACTCACATAGATTTAGTTCTTTAATATTATAAAGTCTATCAAAAAACTGGAACCGACGGATAAAATTCCTATGAGTTCCTATCGCCCATCCTATTGAAAAACGCATAATCCCTATTGATGTGACTGGGTGTAATTATGAACACAAATAAAAAGAAGATAGTAATTCGGGGTTCCAAAGTTCATGAGGTAGGATACAGGGTATTTTTATTAAACTGTGCTTTGAAAGCAGGACTTTCTGGTTTCTCTGCATCCAATCAAATCTCCCCTGAATACACCCAAATAATCAATGTATGTATAGAAGGGGACAATGATTCTATCAAAGATTTTGAAAAAGAAATTCGGGAGAATTGGCTAGTCAAAGCCTTAGTAGATGAAATATCCACACATCCATATAATAAGCGAGTGATCAATATTCAGGATTTTATACAACTCTTATATATAGAAATCCTAAACAGGGCTTTACATTTTTAAGCAGCAAAATGAATTCAGGAATGAATCGAGAACTACCATATTCTTAAATGCAAAGAGAACTATGAGGAACATATATGTCACTCCGCGGTTCACCTCCAAAACCATGAGAATGTAACCCAATTATCATTGAAATCATCCTTATTAAGAGAATGGCTTCATATTTACGAAACGCAACCACCGCAAAATAAAAAACTTATTCCACTAATTCCCCACAGGTAGGAACAATATGAAACGGGTGAACATTATCTCCAAAGGTTATGTTCAGGGTGTAGGATATCGGGAGCATGTCCGAAATGCTACCTTCATGAAACATATCAGGTTATGTTCAATATCTTGAGTCAGACGCCGTTGAAATAATCGCAGAGGGACAAGAGAGTGATCTTACAAACTTTATTGAGGAGATCACTGTGAGTGAATACCCGATTGATGTCCAAGATATGAACGTCACATGGCAGGAACCAACAGGAGAGTATAAAATTCGAAATCATTCGTGGGGATAATGACCAGGAGTTATTTGAATTAATTGATGTAGCCATAACACGCCTCTGCTGTGCACTCGAAAATAATTCAATAAACCAGGAAAAGTAGGATCAGATGAGGTGAGAAGAGGATGAGACGAACCCCTTCCTGATAGTCTCTATTATTACTCCACCTCATGGAACCGGACACACCGATCTCCGGTAAACACCAATACCCATTTCTTCAGTTTCTTAAGCCCCGCGAGTTCAGGGGATGCAGAATACTTACTGAGCTGCATAATTCCATCATTCAAGACCTCCTGAATCCTTTCCTCGCATGCATCTTTCACCTTCAGATATTTAAGCTCGAAAAGGGCACTGTAATCAGGATTCCAGGGCTCCCGTGCCAGCAGAGCAACGTCGATATACCCATCCGGCACCTCATACTCTGACTTGACCAGATAGAGATTACTCATGTGCGCAAACGTAAAAATAATGATCTTGATATATTTCTCATCAAATCCGATATAATCCCGGTTCGAGAATGAATGTAGCAGTTCCTCAATAAGGGTAACCAGTTTTCTACACCTCCCCTCCCATGCGATCTCTTCGATAGCATGCAGTACTGACCCGGTATCCGGATGGTACTCTGCTTTTCGTGAGATGACATCCATGAAAAAATCTGAATAAATCCCCCGGATAACAAAATTCGGGATCTGAAGCCTGACCCTCCCGGGCATAGTATCCCTGATGGTCAGAAGTCCGAGGTAGAAGAGGAGGGATTTAAAATCATCCGGAGTAAACCTTCTCTCCATGGAGAACTGATCAGTCAGCCGTGCAGTAACATATCCGGCGTCAAGAATCTCCTGCAATACCGTAAAATTCTGGTCAGAAGATTTCAGTCTCATAAGCCGGTCCATCTTACCATAATCACGTGCGATATTCATATCCAGTAATTTTTCCGGCGGTTTATGTCTGACAAGATAACTTTTGATATAATAGAGGATCATATCACTGTTAAAAAGCCGGACATCTGCATCTTCCGAGAACAGGTACCCATTATAATACTCACGCAGTGTCCTGACCAGGTCAGGAGTATACAACTCAGCAGGGAGAATCTGTATGAGAAGACTCCTGATCTCCTGTTCAGTAAACCCCATCATCTCATGGAAGATCGGATTTCTGGTAAGATCATCTGCAATATTAAATCCGGATGTAAGACTATCCAGGGTAACCGGAGAAACCCCGGTTGCAAAAATTCTTCCTACACATGTTTGTGTCCCGATCTTTAGTGCTTCATACCATTTCCTGATAAAGCCCTGCCTGCTTAAGGAATCCTGAAAGAGATCCAGATCAAAACTGAGAAGTTCATTTGCAAAATGGTCATACTCATCAATGAGGATGAAAACCCGCCCTCTCATTTCGGAAGGCAATTGAGAGAAAAAACCAGTCAGCATATCTGCCGGATAACCGGAGAGGTCCAGAGTGATGTCAAGATGATACTGTTCAATAAAACGAATAAGGGACTGCTTTGTCCTGGAGGAGATGCTGGCATAGAGAGAGTCTTCAGAGCTGGTCGCTAACGCAGAAAAGTTAAAACTTAAGATATAGTAGGAGCTATGTTTTGATGTTGGGTTGACGCCGATATCGGTTCCGGAGAAGAGGAAAGGAAAACTATCGCGTTGATTGAAGTCATAATAATTCTCTAACAAAGAGACAAAGAGACTTTTCCCAAACCGTCTGGGGCGCAGGAAAAATACATATGGAGCCGGATTTTCCTCTAGAAGACGAATATACGAAGTCTTATCAACATATACATATCCCTCTTCTATGATGGTCCGAAAATTACTGATACCATAAGGGATCCTTTTTTGCACCATAGGATACAGAGAGTTTGAACATATAACAGTATAGTTTCACTGCTCATGTCCGAAATGACGAACCATAATCCTGCCTATTCTCTATCTGATATTCTCACATTTTATCATCGGGTTGTCAAAAAAAGGGCCAGATGATTCGAAAATGCCTGATAACCTCTCAACAACCATGTATTTATGCAAAGATACGCTATAATA
>NZ_JAIWNS010000123.1 GCF_020216685.1 Methanospirillum hungatei
TATAAACGCCCCATAATTGACATTATTATTGAAAAGCTCCCTGCTACATTGTATCTGAGCTTTGTTGCATATGGAGTTGCGATTGTTCTTGCAATCCTTGCTGCGTTGATAGTCATCAGCCGGGAGGGAGGATTGATCGATCGAATTATTACAAACACCAGTTTTCTCCTGTATGCAGCACCGAGTTTTTTCATTGCCCTTATTCTTATACTGATCTTTTCAGTCTGGCTTGGATGGTTGCCTTCATCGAGAATGGTCTCAATTTCAGTGCCACCGGGTTTCTTTGCAGAATTAGCAGACCGAATCCGCCATATTATTCTCCCTGCTACAGCTCTTGGGATGAGTCATTTTGCCTTGTTTTATGGATATCTTCGTTCCAGTCTTTCTGAATCAATAAAACAGGATTATATCATCACTGCACGTGCTAAAGGGATAGACGAGCGTACGATTCTTATCAGACATGCATTTCGAAACTCCCTGCTTCCTTTTGTCACTCAGTTAGGTTTGGCAATTCCCTGGCTAATATCTGGAAGTGTTGTTATTGAGACAATTTTTGCATGGCCGGGAATTGGAAGACTGACATATGATGCAGCAATGAAGTCTGATTTTATGCTCCTTATAGGTCTGACACTCTTTACCAGTATTCTCGTGATTATCGGCAATCTTCTGGCGGATATTGCATACGCAATTATCGATCCACGTGTCAGATACGAGTGAAAATAATGAAAGTAAGAACGATACTCTGCATTCCAGGTATTAAAGTTCTCATACTCATCATATTGATCGCAGTTGCGGTTCCGTTTCTCCTTCCTCATGACCCAAACCGGGCTAACCTGGAAGAGGCTGAACAGCCACCTTCTCTTGATCACTGGTGTGGAACTGATAAACTTGGCCGGGATGTCTTTACCCGGACGATATATGGCACAAGAATATCACTTATTGTTGGTTTGACTGCAGCCGTTTTGGCCGTCTCAATGGGAGCCGGTATAGGAATTACCGCAGGATTTATCGGGGGAAGAGTTGATGGTCTCCTTATGAGAATTGTAGATACGATAAACTCTCCTCCTGAGGTTATCCTGCTTATTGTCCTTGCAACCATCTTTCCCCGGAGTATATTGACTATAATTCTCGTTATTTCCCTGACTCACTGGATGAGTACTTCACGATTGATTCGGGGAGAGACATTATCCATTAAAGAGCGACCCTTTGTTGAGGCTGCGATAGCACTTGGGGCAGATGACCGGTATATCATGAAAAGGCATATTCTTCCGAATCTGTATTCTATCCTGGTTATTTCAGTTACGCTTATGGCTGCTCATGCGATCATGATGGAGGCCATGCTGAGTTTTCTGGGGCTGGGGATTCCTGCACACATGGCCAGCTGGGGGAATATGCTCAACCAGGCACAAAGTGACGTCATGAGAGGAATATGGTGGACTTCTATATTCCCTGGGATAATGCTTGTTGCTACGGTATGGTCAATATACCGCTTAGGTGAAGGATTAAAAGAGTATCTGACACCACACAGGGATTTTTTATCCAGAATTTAATATTTTTTATGGTACAGAATCAAGAAGATTAAGATACACGTGAGTTTAATATGGAGATATCTCGAGAAAATCAGGATCCGGTCAAGAAAAATGTCCGGATATATTGGAACGAACGAAGCAAAACTTTTGACCAGGATGTTGGTCATGGTGCAGATCATCACGAATGCCAGTTATGGAAAAATCAGCTGAGAACAATCATAGGCGACGACAAAAAAGATGTCCTTGATGTTGGGACCGGAACGGGTATGATTGCTATCAACCTTGCTGAACTCGGTCATTCTGTCACGGGTATCGATTTGTGTGAAGAGATGCTTGATATTGCGAATAGGAAAGCAGAATCAAAAGACCTATCAATACGGTTTTTACTTGGTGATGCTGAAAACCCGGAGTTTCCTGATCGGATGTTTGACGTGGTAATTTGCCGTCATCTGCTTTGGACACTTCCTCATCCAGATGTGGCTATCCGAGAATGGTCAAGGATTTGCAGACCTGGCGGGGTGATTATCGCGATAGATGGACACCAGGAACCAAAAGACTACTTTCATCACTCAGATGAGAAGGATGAATCAGAGAAATCAGATCAGGAAAAACTTTGGGAACAGACTTATTCAAAGGAGATTACTATGCAACTTCCAAATGGGGATCAGCTTACAATTGAGTCGTTAAAGGAACTCTTCACAGCAAATGGCCTTGGAGATGTTCAGTCAAAGAACCTAAAGGATATTGCTGAGTATCACCAGCGCCTGCATTCTGCGAGTGACCATGAACGCCAGCACGAAGTAAATATCATCTGGGGCACAGTTCAGTAAATCACCACACATCCATGCTTTTCACTAAGCCCGTTTTTGATACTGCCAGAAGAATGGGTGCATATTACTGTGGTTTTGCAGATATATCAGCCCTTACCTCATCCATTCCAGACCTTGAAGGATACCGGGTCCATGATTATCCTGCAGCAGTCTCGGTTGGAATTGCGCTCTCGGATCAGATAATCAACTCCCTTCCAAATCGTGACGATGTATCTGTATATCAGGCATACTGCCGTCATTATGACGAGACAAACCACCACCTTGATTCCATTGCTACAGAGATATGTTCTATTATTGAGGATTTTGGATACAAGACTTATCACGTCCCAGCCTCATCACCACGAGGACCGGATGGACTGACTTCAGAGTTCTCCCATAAGATAGCCGCTCACCAGGCAGGCCATGGATGGATTGGAAAGAGTGCTCTTCTTATCACCCCGGAACATGGTCCACGGGTCAGATGGGTTACCGTTCTAATATCAGCCCCAATACACCAGGAGAAAGAGCCGATGGATGAGCAGTGCGGACGATGTAAGGCTTGCACACAGATCTGCCCGGTTCATGCGATATCAGGTATCCCCTTCGATGCAGAGGATCCAGGAGCGTTCAGGTTTGACAGAGAAGCCTGCAACAGAGGGTTTTCAGATAGGAAAAAGATGGGACTTTTGGCAATCTGTGGCCTCTGTGTATATGTCTGTCCATATGGAAAGAGATCTACTAATAATGAGGCATACACAAGCAAGTAAGGAATATATCATAACACTGCCAATAAACACATATTATGGATGTTGTTACTCTCTCATCTAATAGAAAGATAACTCTTCCTTCAAAAATATGTGAAGCGTTCTCTTTGTCTGATGGGGATTCTCTATTAATTGTTAAGGAGAAGGATGGCATACACCTAAAACCCCTCATAAATATCTCACATCTCTGGGGAGTAGATTCTATGGTAGATACGAAAAGAGCGCTAAAAGAATTTAGAGACGAATGGGATAAAGATCTTGAAGAAAAAAGTTCTCTTTGAAACTCATGCATTTCTTGCATTTTTCAACCGTGAAGAGGGGTCTGAAATAATCAAAACATTAATGGATGAGATTCAGAATGATGATAATGAGGGGTATGTTGCGACTATTACCCAGACCGAACTTGTATGTCTCTATAAAAGAAATATAAATGATTCTATCGCCTGACTACGAGTTACACAGATTCAACATTCTAAACTTATTATTCTCCCCCTGAATGATGAAATCGCAATTAATGCAGGTTTTTTGTAACTTCATGGGATTTCTGTTGCTGATACCATAATTGCTGGATCGGCACTTGCAATTGATGCCCCTGTTGTCTCTAACGGTCCCCACTTTTTGAATATGGGGGTTCCCGTGATCGTGTACCAGTCCTGACCCTCATATCTTAACCGAATCGCTCATCGGATCCATCAGATCCCGTATCTCTGACCCGATAAGATTTGTTGCCAGCACAAACGCCATGATCAGAGCACCTGCTGAGAGGGCTATTAAGGGTGCTTTATAGAGGAGCGGAAGCCCCTGGTTCAGTATATTCCCCCATTCAGGGGTTGGTACCTGAATACCAAGACCTAAAAACCCAAGTCCGGCAATCATGATGATCTTACTCCCAAGCCCTAGCGTTGCGATCTCCATAACCGGAGCAAGGACGTTTGGTAAGATGTGTCTGAAGAGAATATACCTGTTTTTTGCGCCAAGAGCCCGTGCACTCTCAACAAATCCTCTGTTTTTGATTGACATGGTTGAGGAGCGTACAACCCGTGCATATTTGGCCCAGCCGGGAAGTGCCAATGCCAGGATAATTGAGGGAACTCCCGGCCCCATAATCCCTACGAGAGCCAACGTCACCACCATACTCGGGAATGCAAGCATAATGTCGGTGATCCTCATCAGTAATCCATCTACTCTTCGGTAATATCCCGCACATAAGCCGACCAGTAATCCGATGATAACTACCAGTATGGTAGAGACGACAGCGATTATAAGCGAAGGCTGAGAACCATAGATCGCCCGGCTTAGCACACATCTCCCGAACTGGTCGGTTCCAAGTGGGTATTCGGTCGATGGAGGTAGAAACCGGTTCTCAAGCGATTGCTCGTAGGGATCATGCGGAGCGATATATGGAGCGAATACTGCCATCAGACACATAAGGATAAGAATTATCAGTCCGAAAACCAATAGCGGTCGTTTTTTCAGAACCCTCATCCCTAAGGCACAAAACCCCTGATCTGATATCGGGATATACACCGTACTACTCATGAGTATCCCTCATCCTCGGGTCAAGCAGGTAGTATGAGATATCGATACAGAGATTGATTATGATGAAAATAATAGCAAAAACCATGATACACGCCTGCATCACCATGATGTCCCGGGAAGCAGCTGCATCAACAAATAGACGTCCCATTCCGGGCAATGCAAAGAGTGATTCGATGATCATCGCTCCCCCAAACAGCCATCCGTACTGCGTTCCCATGTAGGTCAGGACCGGGACAATGGCGTTTTTCAATGCATGACGCCTGATTATTGTGCCCCGGTCCAGACCCTTCGAGATCGCCGTCCTGATATACTCCTGTTCCAGCACCTCAGCCATACTCGTCCTCATAAGTCGCATGGTAACAGCAAAGAGACTGATAGAGAGGGCAAAGGCAGGCAGGATAAGGTATTCAGGCCCTTTGTAACCGGCTACCGGCAGGATCTTCAATGTTATCGAGAAGATGAGAATGCCAAGGATACCAAGAAAGAAATCAGGAATAGACAGGCCAATGATGGAAATTCCTCGTGAGAGATGATCCAGTTTACCATTCGGATGTATCCCTGCAAGAATACCGATTGGGATTGCGATGATAATCGAAAAAAGCATTGCAATAGATGAAAGCAGAAATGTCACTGGAAATGCCCGTAGTATCTCTTCAACAGTGCTCTTTCGCGTCTGATACGAGTACCCAAGATCCCCATGAAGCACTCTGGAAAGCCAAGAGTAGTACTGGATGTACCAGGGCTTATCAAGGTCCATTTCCATCCGCATCTGCTCGATCGCCTCTTTCGGAGGGGATTCGGTGTTCATCATCGCCCGTAAGTTAATCTCTGCCGGATCACCTGGCGTTACCATCATGAGCAGAAAAGCGATAAATGTAATACTTATCAACACGGGAATGGTCTGGAAAAGTCTGAGGAGGATGAACCGTTTCATTGGATCCACAAGTTACATGTCGTTTAAAAAAGTTATGAGAGAGATACCTCTTCTAAGTGGTATGAAAGTTCGGTCGGGTGCATCCGGTACCCTTTCACTCTATCAGAGTAGATATCCTGGTTCACATAATAGTTCAGGTACGAGACCGGTGCTTCATCCACGACAATCTCCTGTACCCGGTCATAGAGTGACTTTCGTGCAGACGGATCAATGATACCCCGTGCCTTCTCAATCAGCTCATCAACTTCTGGATTACTCCACCGGTATGCACACCACCCATCACCAGATGTTCCGGAAGAATGGTAATCAGTCATCATAACCTCGTCAGGATCCGGTGTAAACAAGAGGCCTCTTCCCAGGAGATAGATGTCAAAATCTCCTTTGTTTCGACGAGCATTAGATGAATCAACATCCACTACTACTATTTCGACTTCAATTCCTACCTTTTTCAGCTGGTCCTGAATGACTTCAGCCATCGGTGGAAGTTCTGCTCGTTCCGGATAGGTTAAGAGGGTGATTGAGAACTTTTCCCCGTTTTTGTCTAGGATACCATCATTGTTACTATCAGTCCAGCCTGCCTGTGTCAAAAGTGATTTTGCCTGGTCTGGGTTGTATGGGAATGGCTGAAGGTCCTTGTTTGCCCAGAAAAACTCCGGTGGGAATGTACTGGCTGCAGGAGATCCGACTCCTTCCATAACATACGTGACCAGTGCCTGCCTATCAATGGCATAGTTTATCGCCTGTCGTACCAGTTTATCGGTGAATGGTCCTTCTTCACAGTTGTAGGCCATGATTCTCACCCGGTGGATCGGCTGGTCCTTCACTGTAAATCCTGCCATACTCTGGAATTTTTCTGTAACCTCCGGGGGATTGATAAGACTGATATCAATCTCACCGCTCTGGAGCATCATGGATCTGGTCACCGCATCAGGAATTGAGGTATATACTACTCCATCCACCGATGGAACCTTTCCCCAATAATTTGGATTTTTAACCGTCCGAATCTCTTCTTTTGGTGTAAATGATTCAAAAATGAAAGGTCCGGTACCGATTGGCCGGGTTATATCTCCCTGGTCGATACAGTCAGGTGACAGGGCGCCGCTCTCTCCCTTGGCCATAAATGCAGGAAGTCCTGAAAACGGGGTTGAAAGTACAATCTCAAGGATATTATCACTGGGTGCTTTTATCTCTTTTATTGGAACATTAGCGAACGTTTTGGATTTCACTAAGGAGTCTTCAAGCGATTTCTTCATCGCAGCTGCGGTAAATGGAGTTTTGTCATGGAATACCACCCCGTCCCGGAGGGTAAATGTCCAGGTGAGTTGATCTCCGGATACCTGCCAGTTGGTTGCAAGTCCGGGAATAAGTGCTGCATCCTGGTCAACATCAACTAATGTATCAATTATCCCTAAACGCTGGTATGAGTACCCGTCTATATGCGGGTCTGTTGTCTTCGGACTCCATGGCCCGCCTACGTTCAGAATGTTCGAACTCGCTGCGGTAAAGGATGTGAGACTAATCAGAAGAAGTAGTCCCAGCAAAATAAATTTTAATTTTCCTTTGTCCATCTTATTTAATTATGTTAATATGTGTTACATAATTGTATCTAATCATACTTAAATGGATGATGACATCGTATTTTTCTTCCTGAACAATCTGTTACAGACGGAATTGTTTGGCATTTTTCTGTTTTATTCGGACATTGTAGGACAAATGGGCAGGATTCATGAGATGGTATTGACTGATCGGGTCTTTGATGTTTGTGTCCGCGAACGATAGACTGTGAATAGGGGTGCATAGGGGATTTGAGTATGCCACTTCCTTCCTCTATAATATGTCCATTATACATTACTCCGACTCGGTCTGCAATATGGTCTGCAAGTTTTAAATCATGGGTGATGAAAAGGAGAGAGATGGTACTTCTCTTCTGAAGTGAAAGGAGGAGCTGGATTATTGCCGCCTGCACAGAAACGTCAAGCATCGAGGTAGGTTCATCACAGAGGATAAAGTCCGGCTTTAATGCAAGGGCACGTGCAATGGCTGCCCGCTGAAGTTCACCGCCTGAGAGTTGATGTGGATACCGCTCTGCATAATCTGGGTTCAAACCGGTTTCGGCAAGAAGCTCTAAGAGAACATTCTTTAATCCCCCATTCTCCTGAGCCTGACCATGTATTAAAAAAGGCTCCATTATTGACCGTGATAATCTCCACCGTGGATTAAATGCATCCTCAGGGTGCTGTGGTATTATCTGCATCTTTCGTCGGATTGGTATGAGTTCTGGACCTTGAAGATCAGTAATATCCTCGTTATGATAGAAAATTCTGCCACTTGTGGGTGAGATTAGTTTGAGCAGAATTTTTCCCAGAGTGGTCTTTCCACTCCCGCTCTCTCCAACAAGAGCATAGGTCTCTCCGGTTTTAATCTCAATATCTACATCCTGCACTGCGAAAGTCTTCTGGTGACTGAAAAACCCGGATTGGTAGGTTTTACCAAGCCCTGTTCCGGTTATGATACTGGATACACCTGACATTGTCATACCCAACAGGGAAAAGGGGGATTTCTTCTGAGCAGACCCTACTACAGAGAGAGCATCGTGACTTGAATCTGCATCCCGCCTGTTTTTCATGCATTGACGGAGAAGTACCGGGAATCGGTGATAATCCCCGCTGGGGAAGTGAGTTTACCAGTCCTACTGAATAGGGGTGAAGTGGAGTAGTAAAAAACCTTTCAACACTGGTGAGCTCCACTATCTGCCCGCAGTACATCACCGCTATCCGGTCAGCAACCTCTGAAGCAAAATCAAGATCATGGGTGATGATAATCTGGGTGATGCCCCTCTCTTTCTGTGTGTTAAACATCTCAATGACATCTTTTTTGTTAATCGCATCAATCCCTTTTGTTGGTTCGTCAGCTATTAACACCGATGGAATGGTCGAGGTACCCATGGCAAGCATCGCCCGCTGGAGCATTCCACCACTATATGCAACGGGGTACTCCTCGGCCCACTTCTCCGGAGGTAAGATACTGTACTGACGAAGAAGTCTAATCGCCTGTTTCTTTGCTTCTGACCATGAACTATCTGTATGGAGAACTATCGGTTCAGAAACCTGTTTCCAGATCTTCATCGAGGGATTAAACCCAAGTTTTGGATTTTGCGGGATCCAAGCAATTTTCCCTCCCCTGATCTTTTCCATCATCCCTTCACTGAGTGTGAGGATGTCCTGGGTCTGAAAAATAATTGAACCTGAAATGGCAGCAGTATCAGGCAGTAGTCTTAGTATAGCAAGACCAAGGACGGACTTTCCACTCCCGCTCTCCCCAATGATAGCAAGGGTCTCACCATGTATCACGGAGAGTGAGAGATTATCAACTGCAGTGAGCAGATATCCCTCGCCTTTGAATGATACAGTAAGATCCGAGATCTCAATAATGTTATTCATCTTCATATTCTAATTAGTGCTACAAAATAAATAAAAGTATTATTAAATTTACTGCAGTGAATATTTAATAATCAAATGTAGGGCGAGAGACGAGCCCTTGTACATGAGGTATAGTATGACAGTATCAATAAACTGGGAAGAGATATGGGAGAGAAATATTCAGGATATTGCCTCCAGGACAACGGTGGATTACTGGGAATCCAGGGCTGAGGATTACTCGGATATGGTCCTGAACAGTGCGTTTCATCATGGAGAACAGATACGGCAGTTCTGCTTTTCAGAGGGCCTTGCAGATTCGGAATCTCAGGTCATAGATATCGGATCTGGTCCTGGTGCTCTGACGATTCCCTTTGCACGAAATGTTCAGTCGGTAACTGCAATAGAGCCTGCAGCACAGATGATTCAGAAACTGGAAGAGAATGCAAAAGGGGAGAATCTGAAGAATATTTATCCGCTTCAGAAGACATGGCAGGAAGTTAATACGAGGCAATTTGAAAAATCCTTTGATCTTGTCCTCTGTTGCCACTCGCTCTGGCATTTTCCTGATATTATGGTCCAGTTAAAGCGTATGGATATGGTCTCCCGTGGATACTGCTGTATTGCAGGGGGATTTGGAACTAGTGAGGACTCTACCTATCTTTATAAAACGCTTGGAATCAGGGAGATGGAGTTTGACCAGTTTCACTGCCTCTTTAATCTGCTTAATTCGAAAGGGATGAGACCGAATGTAACGGTCCTACCCTATGAGACTCATCGATCAGAGCGATCTGCAATCTCTTCGATGGAGCAGGTGGTGCAGAAGTATCGCCCGCTTACGAGCAAGGATACGGAGATCATTCGTGATTATGTAAAAAGTCGATTAAAAGACGGAATTGTCTCAAGTAACGGGTTGATGGGCCTATTATGGTGGAGGGTAGCATGATGGACGGGAAGATTGACTGGGAGGAGATCTGGGAGAAGATCTATGATGATCGGATGACCATCATGAAACGCGACTATGCGGTTGACGACTGGACAACCCGGTCACAGGATTACTCCGAGTCAAGGCGGTCCAATAATTATGAGTATGGAAATAAAGTTCTTGAAGTGCTCAGGAAACGACATCTCGTGTCATCTGACTCCCAGGTGATTGAAGTAGGTTCAGGACCTGGAACATTCGTAATTCCGTTCGCCCCTCACGTTGGGCATTATACTGCTGTTGAACCTGCAAAAGGGATGATAGAACGGATCCGTGAGAATGCGAATGAATCAGGGATAACCAATTATACAATTATCCCAAAGATGTGGCAGGAAGTTGATGTCTCTGCCAGCCGGGAGAAATTTGACCTTTTACTCTCTTCTACGGTCATCTGGATGTTTCGTGATATTATGGAACAGGTTAAGAGAATGGAAGAGGTCTGTAGAGGAACTTGTTGTATTGCAGCAGGGTTCGGATCAGTCAGTGGACCTGAGCTGGATCTCTGGGAGAGTATTATGGGTGACATTCCATACCCCCAGTATCCGGAATACCCGTACATCTATAATATCCTGTACCAGAATGGCAGAGTCCCTAATGTTGAAGTGATATCTTCTTCAAGTATTAGAACTGCTGAACGGCTTCGGACGATGTACAAGGTTTTTTATTCGCTGTATACCGATTATACTCCGGAAGTCGAGGAGAAGATAACCCGGTATCTGGAGGATCACAGCCAGGACCTTCCGATAGGAAAACGGGTTGTCAGGGAGTATCAGACTGCAGTGGTCTGGTGGAATCCAAAACAGAGACCGGCGGGGAGTAACTGAAAAAAAGAGTTGTATCTTCATGAAAGAATCGATCGTATCATACTGGAACTCCGGAGCATTTCGGTATAACTCCGGTGTTGAACGTTTTTTAAAATCAGAGAAAGGAACCGCCGGCTGGAAATCTCTCTTCTCTGAATACCTTGGGAGAGCCCCGTTAAAGATTCTCGATGTTGGCACTGGTCCTGGATCTATCTCCATACCGCTTGCGAGTATGGGACACATGGTTACTGCTGTTGATTTACCTCAAATACTGAAAGAATGAGGTCTTTGGTTACATGATGCTGAAAACTATAAGTTGATGAGAAAAAACGGTAAAAATTTTTTAATCAGATAGTAACCCAATACAATTTCATGGCAAAAAAGCGATATTGATATTCATTAGTCAAGATGAGATTAGGTACTTCTGCAACCCCTGGTATGCATTCCTTTTATTGGTTTCCCAAAAACCACATCATTCAGATTGAGAATACCCATTTAATGATCCTTTTCCATTGTGTCCATCACCAATAACGGCTGCATCCATTCTGAAAAGTTATTTTTATTCATTATTTCACACTTTCCCTCTGACATCACACCGATCCGATCACACATCACCTGCATGACCTCCGGATCATGGGAGATGAAAATACATGCCGTAGAGTTTTTCTTCTGCATCTCTTTCATGAGATTCAAAATTTGTGACTGAACTGACATGTCCAGCATGGATGTTGGTTCATCTGCAATAAGAAGGTGGGGAGAGAGTGAATAAATTCTGACCATCATCGCTCGTTGGAGTTCACCACCGGAGAGTTGTCCGGGATATTTATCCAGGATACCCGGATGAAGACCGACTGCATGGATTAATGGGAGAAGGGAGTGTAATACATATTCGGATTCGCCCTTTTCATGATACACCAGTGGTTCAGTCACACTATAGATCAAGCGTCGGCGAGGATCAAATGATACCTCCGGGTGCTGGAATACCATCTGCATTTTTGCCTGCAGACAAGATCGCTCCTTTCGGTCCAGTCTGAAAATGTCCTTCCCTTCAAAGAGTACTGAGCCTTTTGTCAATTTTTCAAGGCCCAATATACACCGTCCCAAAGTTGACTTTCCACATCCGCTTGGACCGAACAGACCGATAGTTTCTCCGGCATTCAGAGTGAATGACACATCACGGAAGATATCTCCATGGCCGAAGGTTTTCGAGAGATTTGTTACCTGGAGAACCGATGACATCTCACACTCCTTCTCCCATTTACAGGGATAATTGCCGGATGGATTGTTTTTCCTTGTTCACACTGATACGGACACCTGCTGTAAAAGTAGCACCCCGAAGGAAGATCGATAAGACCTGGACACATACCTGGCATTGCTTTCATTCCGTTCCGGGGCAGAGCGGCGATAAGTCCCTCTGTATAGGGATGATGGGGGTCAGAAAAGATCTCATCAACCGGGCCTGATTCTATTATCTCCCCGGAATACAGGACATGAATAGTATCTCCAATCATTCGAGCTAGATCAAGATCATGAGTAATAAGCAGATGTGTATCTTTCCTGATATGTTTCAGGTGCAGAAACATCTTCATCGAGGTTTTTCTGGAAGAATAATCCAGTCCTTTGGTTGGTTCGTCTGATACGAGAAGTTTGGGTTCGGAGGCCAGGGCAATCCCTGTTGTCACTCTCTGACGCATTCCGCCGGATAATTCATGAGGAAATGAAGCAGCAGTCAGTTTCGGATCTGAAAATTGAAGATTAGAAAGGATATTCTCTACTTCTGTACTCTGCTTTAAGTTCGAAATCCCACGTATTTCAAGTGATTCTGATATTTGTTTCCCACATCTCATAAGGGGGTCTAATGATCCTGACGGGTTTTGTGGTACCAGGGAGATATCTCTTCCGCGGAACCTGGAAAATTCTTTTTCTGACATTGAGAGAATTTCTCTCCCATTGTAGTTGATTTTGCCGGATATAATCGCAGCCTCAGGGAGCAGATGAAGAACTGCCAGCCCGATAACAGATTTTCCTGAACCAGTCTCACCAATGAGAACTGATATCTCTCCTTTCTGCATCCGAAAACTCACCTGTTGAGAGGCTCTGATTGCTCCTGCTCTTGTAGGAAAGGTCACGTTAAGATCCATTACTTCAAGAACGGTATTCACAAAGATCCCTCATTGTCTGTCTTTGGATCGGTGATATCACGAATTCCTTCGCCCGTGATATTAAAGAGAAGAGTAACGCACGTAATTGCAAGTCCGGGAACTATTACATTCAGAGGAGCAATACGCATATATGGCAGCCCAGAATTAATCATTGAGCCCCACTCCGGAATAGCCGGGGGAATCCCGACACCAAGGAATGAGAGGGTTGCAATGGTGAGAATTGCATGACCGATATCAATCGTTGCAAGTACGATAACGGGCATGATACAATTTGGAAGGATATGCTTTGTCATAGTCCACCATCCGGGAAGGGCTGCAGCTTTGGCTGATAATACATATTCCTGATTTTTTTCTGCGAGGACCTGGCCACGCGTTAGTCTGGCAAACGATGCCCACTGAACGATGGACAGCATAATTATCATGTTTAAGACTCCGCTTCCCAGAAGCATCATCAGAGCCAGAGCGAGGATTACGGATGGAAATGCTAAAAATACGTCAATTATTCGGCCGATGACATTATCAATCCACCCACTTTGGTATCCGGAGAAACTACCAATAGTAACTCCAATAATAAATGAGATCACAATTGTAGCGAGTGCTATCTCAAGTGAGGTTTGTAACCCACAGATGACACGTGAGAAGAGATCTCTTCCCAGGTAATCAGTACCGAGAATGTGATCTGCAGTAGGGCCTTGATTTTTTCCCTCCAGATCTGTAATATTCGGGTTTTGGGGGGCAATATCCGGAGCAAAAAACCCTATTATAAGGATGATGACAATTAATACGCATGCTACCTGCAGATCACGTCTCATCTTAAACCTATAGAGCCAGTCTGACTTTTGAATGGATATGGAGATTTTTCTGACCTGTGTGGATAATGTACATTCACTCATAGGTTATCCTCGGGTCAATCACGTGGTATAGAATGTCTATGACGAAATTCACGATGAGAAACATGAACACAATCACCATGATTGTGCTTTCAATCACCACGAGATCACGGGCTGAAATTGCTTTCATTAATAGGGCTCCGATCCCTGGCCATGTAAATATTGTTTCGATGATGACAGAACCGGCAAGGAGTGAACCAAATGACATGCCAATCACGGTAAGAACTGGTAAAAACGCGTTTTTAAAAGCATGAGAGAAGAGAATTTTCTTTCTTGAAAGGCCTTTAGCTTTTGAAAATATTATAAACGGTTTTTCCATAGTATCCAGCATACTTGTCCTCATAATACGAGCAATTGACGCCATCGAATGAAGTCCGAGTGCTATTAATGGTAAAATTATGTATTTTGGCTCACCATATCCGGCAACAGGTGTGAGATTAAGCCAGAGGGAAAAAATGAGGATAAGCATAACAGCGACCCAGAATGAAGGCATGGAAATTGAAAAGATAGTAATGAACCGTATGAGATGATCTGCTGTTTTATTCTGATGAAGAGCAGAGGCAATTCCAAGAGCTATACCGGTGATTATTGCAAAGGTCATGGCAAAGGAGGTAAGGAGAATCGTCGGCGGAAGATACAGTTCAAGGAGTTTCCCGACTGATTTATTATAAATTATGGAATTTCCCAGGTTTCCAGATAATATACCCCGTATCCATTCAGAGTACTGTTCTATCAAAGGTTTATTCAGATCATATCGTGCAGAGACTTCTGCGATCAGTTCTGGTGGTGCTGATTCCTCAAGACCAAGAAACAGATGTTTTGCCAATACTTCAGCAGGTTCTCCTGGAATAGCATTGACAACACAAAAGGTGAAGACCGACGCGATAAATAAGGTCAGGATCAGGTATCCGGTTCTCATCACAATGTACTGGTGCATCTCTCACGCTCGTTTTGTGCCGGAAATGAGATAGTACGTCCCCATCGGTTTAATTTTCTGATACCACATAAGCCGGTGATGCTGGTTTTTCCTGATATGCATGAGATTTTCTGTTATTATATCTTCAAATCCGGCATTTTTGAAATAAATGACCGCTTTTGCTTCAGAGATACCACCGATGTGAGGAAGGTTTTGTTGTAATTGTGGAGAATAATCAAGGTTCTCTGCAGTATCAGGATATAAAATCCTTCCCAGATATTCACTACATCTCCGGCAGATTAGCGATTTCAATCTTTTATCATTCCATAATCCATCGATGATTATTACTCTTCCTCCGGGTTTTATAATTCGTTTCCATGACTTGAGGGCCGTTTCAGGATTTGGTAACGTCCAAAGCAGATGACGGTTTATGACCACATCAAAGTGGTTATCTGGGAAAGGAGGATTTTCGGCATCACCATGGAGAAATGTCATCGACAGTGCTCTCTCTTTTGTTTTTTTCCGACCTTCATCCATCATCTTCTCAGATAAATCAAGGCCGGTCACCTGATGCCCCATCTCTGCAAATATAAGTCCGATTGCACCTGTTCCACATCCCACATCAAGAACAGACAGCGGTTTGTTTCCTTCTGGCAGTACCTTTGCAAAAGCATGTATCCAGAGTTTCTTCTCATCATCCGTATGAATGCCATGTGATACAAAGGTATCATACCGGGAGGCACTCTCATTCCATCTTTCTGAAATTTCGGTTTTTATCTGTTCTTCATCCATAATTTCTCTCACATAAAAAAACCAATGTTCTTCCAGCTTTTTCACACAATGCATTATCAAATGAATAATGAGTCTCTGTAGAACATGGCCAGATTACCTGAAATGCCACCAAAAAAGTGATGATTATGAGATTGACATCCCTGGGTCAATCCGGTAATCATGAGCCGTTGGATCGAAAGTATATCCGGTCACATTGTCTTTCATGACAATGGCAACGCCATAATATGCAACATTGATAGTTGGCAGATCATCATATACAATGGCCTCAATCTTACGGAAATGATCATACCGTTCGGTTTCATTCACGATACGGTGTCCATCGATGATCATGTGATCTACAACTGGATTACTGTATTTTGCCTTGTTACTTACTCCATCGGTTGAATACCAGCCTTTAAGCACGTACTCCGGGTCTGGGACCATGGCAAGGTTGGTTGCTGACAGATACAGATCCCAGTCATCTCCCATTGCTTTGGAAAGAACAGCGTTCTCCATGGCTACCTGCTCAACTTTTATCCCAATATTTTCCAGATTTGCAGAAATTGCTTCCTGCATCGGCGGAAGTCCAGGACGTTCGGTATAGGTGAAGAATTTCAATGTGAGCGGTTCACCCTTTTTGTCAACATATCCATCATTATTCGTATCAGTCCAGCCTGATTCGGCTAGATATTGTTTTGCCAGGGATACATTGTACTCATATGGCTGAAGAGTTGTATTCTTCCATTTCATGCTTGGAATAAATACGCCACCGGCAG